>JAZNCR010000174.1:0-8750 GCA_045587605.1 Eubacteriales bacterium | reverse complement strand
CGCCGCACCGCTGGGCGATCTCTTCATCACCGTGACCGGCTGCTGTGACGTTATCCGCGAGTCGCACCTGCGCGTCATGAAGGACGGCGTTCTGCTGGCCAACAGCGGCCACTTCGACGTGGAAATCGACAAAAAGGCGCTTGCCTCCATGGCATCAGAAATTCGTGAGCGCAAGCCGAATATTACCGGCTATTATCTGCCCGACGGCAGAATTCTCAATCTCCTTGCCGAGGGCCGCCTGGTCAATCTGGCCGCAGGAAACGGACACCCGGCCGAGATCATGGATATGAGCTTTGCCATTCAGGCCAAGAGCCTCGAATATCTGGCCAAGACCAAAGGAACGCTCGAGAAAAAGGTTTATGCCGTTCCGCGTGAGATCGACCTCGAGGTTGCCGCCATCAAGGCAGCCGCCCTCGGTGCCGGAATTGACGTACTCAGCGCTGAGCAGAAGGCATATCTCGAAAAATGCGAGTAAAATAAGGCATCCCGCCTTTTACATAACCAAAACAAATTATATTTTAAAACAACCGGGAGGTACATCATGGAACTTAAGGGAAGCAAAACCGAGGCCAATCTCGCCGCCGCTTTTGCAGGCGAATCTCAGGCACGCAACAAGTACACCTACTACGCATCCAAGGCAAAGAAGGACGGCTACGAGCAGATTGCCGCTCTCTTTACCGAAACCGCCGAAAACGAAAAGGAGCACGCAAAGATCTGGTTCAAGCTCCTGCACGACGGTGCGGTTCCGGACACCATGACCAATCTGGACGATGCCGCTGCCGGCGAGCATTATGAATGGACCGATATGTACGCCACCTTCGCGCGCGAGGCACGCGAGGAGGGCTTTGCGCATATCGCGTTCCTCTTTGCAGAGGTTGCCAAAATCGAAAAAGAACACGAAGAGCGCTATCGCCGCCTGCTTGCCAACATCGAGGAGGGCATCGTCTTCTCCCGCGACGGTGAGAAGATCTGGAAGTGCCGCAACTGCGGTCACATCGTCGTCGGCCGGGAAGCCCCCGAGCTCTGCCCCGTCTGCGCCCATCCCAAGGCTTACTTCGAAATCAAGGCCGAAAACTATTGATTGATCAAAAAAAGATCGCTGTATGCTTGCGCATACAGCGATCTTTTTTTCGCGAATCAGTCTTTTTTATTCTTATCGCTGAAGATTTTGTTAAGCAGAACCGTGCTGAGAATGATCGCCCCCATGACGATAAAGATACCCAGCATACCGAGACCCATGTAGGAGAGATTCTCCACAAAGTTCATCGGATCCATCTTAAAGGTCTCTGCGGCAGTATTGGTCAAAGCAAATAACATTGTTCGCGCCTCCTTACATGAAGAAGTTCAGAATCAGACCGCCGGCGATAACCGAAGCGATCTGACCGGATACGTTGACACCGATCGATTGCATCAAAAGGAAGTTTCCGGGATCTTCCTTGAGTCCCATCTTGTGCACGATACGTCCCGACATGGGGAATGCGGAAATACCGGCCGCACCAATCATGGGGTTGATTTTTTCCTTGAGGAAGAGGTTGAGGAACTTCGCAAAGAGTACTCCGCCCGCGGTATCGAAAATAAAGGCAAAGAGACCGAGGCCGAGGATCAGGAGCGTCTGGGGAGCGAGGAACTTCTCTGCCTGCATCTGCGAAGCAATGGTAATGCCGAGGAAAATGGTGATCAGGTTGGCAAGCACCTTCTGTGCCGTCTCGGAGAGCGAGTCAAGCACGCCGCATTCACGAATGAGGTTACCGAACATGAGGAAGCCGACGAGCGCAACCGAGTCGGGCGCAACAAGACCGGCGAGCACCGTGATAACGATGGGGAAAAGGATGCGGGTGGTTTTCGAGACCGCTGCCGGCTTGTAGGGCATACGGATCATACGCTCCTTCTTGGTGGTCAGCAGGCGGATAACCGGCGGCTGAATGATGGGGACGAGCGCCATGTAGGAATAGGCCGCCACCATAATTGCACCGAGATACTGGGAGCCCAATTTCAGCGCTACGACAATCGCCGTGGGGCCGTCGGCCGCACCGATGATACCGATGGAAGCCGCGTCGTTGAGGGGGAAGAAGATCGAAGCGAGACACATGGTAAAAAAGATACCGAACTGTGCCGCCGCACCGAAGATCATCAGCTTGGGATTGGAAAGAATCGGACCGAAGTCGATCATCGCACCGATACCGATAAAGAGGATGAGGGGGAACAGCTCGTTTGCAATACCGGCCTCATAGAGGGTGACGAGCGGTCCCGTCTCTCTGATGCCGTTGACAATATGGTCGATGACCGCGCCGGAGTTCGGCAGGTTGACCAGAATTGCGCCGAAGCCCATCGGCAGAAGCAGGGTCGGTTCCATGTCATGCTTAATCGCCAGATAAATCAGCAGGCCGCCGATCAGCCACATGACCAGCATCTTCCAGTCAAGCGCAAGGATGTTTGAATAAAGTGCTTCCATGGTTTTACTCTCTTTCGTGTGAATTTTCCCCTACAGCGCAGAGGATGATGATCAAACCAAAAATCAAAAAAATTGTATCAAAATTATGTGAACATTTTGATACAATTTATATAATAATTCGTTAAATTTCGTTCATAAAATTCATTTTTCGGAAAAATTCTGCCCTGCAATCCCCGAAAGCGGACCGGAATAGATCAGCCGCAGCTCAGGAATCGCGGAGAAGTCCATCGGCTGCATCAGAGAAACCGGCCGCGGCAGTGTACACGCTCCGGTATCGTCAAGCATGGATGCAACGAACTGCGAACAAAGAAAGTGGTGCTTGCGCTCAAGCGGAATGCCGAAAAAGCAAAGCGGCACGCCGAGAAAGTTATAGCGGTAGCTGTCGTAATCGCGCAGATACTCTGCAATACGCTCACCGAGCCGCGCATGGGCTTCATCCTCGATCCGCAAGGCATAGAGCGCACAGGGCTGTCTGCCGTATCGGGCAAATATTCCGCTCTGCGGATCCTCGGCAATAAAGCCCGCGATCAGCGGATTGTTGATCTTCCTGCGGGCGAAGCTGTAAAAGGTGGAAAGTGAGCCTTCCAGAGCGATCGATACGTGGTTATATCGGCAAGAGGTTGCTTGACGGATCACCCGCGCACAGAGCGTGTTCGATCTTGACAGCAGGATATAGATGGTTTTCATATCATTTCCTTTTCCCCAAAAGCGGGACAATACGATTCCCGAGACCGTGCATTGCACGGCCTCGGGGTATCACTTTTTACGATAGAGTTGCTGTCATGCAAAGCAAGCTGTGACAAGCCCTCTCCGTCACCTTCGGTGACCTTTTGACGTGTAGATCAAATACACTATTTCACCCATTTCACCTGGGCGTCATAATAATCGAGCACGCCGCGGGCAACGGCCTCTCCCGCCGCAAGGATTGCGGCAGGATTCTGCATTTTCTCATATTCCTCGACACAGGTGATAAACCCAACCTCGATCAACGTCGAGGGGAAGCGTGCATTGCGGCAAAGTGCCAGCCGCTGCTCACTCGGCGTCCGCTCAAAGCGGTTGAGCGCGGAGGAAACCGAGGCCGACACACATTCGGTCAGAAGCTTTCCCGCATCGGCATAATAGAGTCCGACCAAGCCGCGCACCTTGGTAATATCGGTCGCATAGCCCATCGAATTCTGATGAATCGAGATAGAAAGATCGGGAGCAAGCTCATCAAGCCGAACCAAACGGTCCTCGATCTGCACCGTCACATCCTGTTCCCGCGTGAGGATGACCTCCGCACCAAGTGCACGCAGTGCACGCGCCGCCTCCAGGGTGATGGCGAGGTTCATATCCTTTTCATTGACCGTCCCGCCCGGGCCGAGCGCACCCGTATCGGTGCCGCCGTGCCCTGCGTCAAGCACGATCAGCTTTCCCGCAAGCGGCATATCTCCCGGGGCGAGCGTCTCGGGATTGCGCAAACGGATGAGGGTTCTTCCCGCCGCGTCATAATCAAATTCAAAGCCGTAGAAATTATTGACGTCACGGAGCGTCAGCACAAGCTTGATGCTGTTTGCCTTGGTGCTTTTGATCCAGTCAGCCGATGTGAAGAGAGGATTGTCCTCAAGCAGAATCTTCCCCTTGAAGTCGGTATTGATATTATAGAGGGCAAGATAAAATTTTCCGTCCTCAACGTATCCGTTCATCGGCACGTTCTCGGCGGCATTGACCGTAATCACGGTGTGCTCTCCCGCCGCCGCGATGCGGATCGCATCAATATTCGCAATGGCAATCTCGGTGTCTGCGGGCAATTCACGCAGATTTTCTTCCTCAATATATCCCGCAACACGCAGGCGGTAATAGCCGTTTCCCTGCGAGACGGCATAGTCCCGCATCCCGGCAACCTGCGGCGTAAAATCGTCATAATACCAGGTATCATAGCCCAGCTTCATCTCGGAGGAATCACGAATTACCTCGACCGGAATCACCGCATCCTTGCCCATCACGCGCAAACGCACACCCTCGGCAGTCACCGTCTCCCCCCGCCGTGCGGCGGAATAGGTGATCCTTCCAAGATCAAGGAGCTTCCCTGCCTCGGCCGTGGGAAGGGTGTAGCTTCCGCTGTAGGTGGAGGCAAGATAGGTCCCGTTCGCCGTCGGCTTCTGCGTTTCGGTCAGCTTTACCGACTTGCCCGCGATAAGTGCCGTCACCGTGCTGCCCTGAGGGGCAAGACAGCCGAGGGTGATTTTCGTGCCGCCCGCCGCCGCGATATCGTCAGTCGGTGCAGTAAGCGTAATCTTATATCCGCCGAGGTTGGTCGCCGCCGTGCCCGAACCCGACGAGGGGCGCACACCGCGGTAAAGGGTATAGGCGATCTCCTTTCCGCCATAGGTAAAGGTGAATCGGTTCTCTCCCTCCTCAAGCTCGGTATAGAGCGAAAAATATCCGCTCTTCGTCCGACTGACCGGCCGCCCCTCGAACAGAAGGGAAACCGTGGGATCTGATGCGCCGATCAGATAGGTCGCACCGGCATCAATCCACGAGCCGTCGGCAGGCGAGGTCAGCGAAAGGGACGCACCCGTAGCAACGGGGTCGGTATAGATGATGTCTTCGGCGTAAATCGTCCGCAGCTCGTCTGCGATCCCGCCGCAGTTATCGGCAATCGCGGCATAACCGTAATGAATACTTCCCCGATAGGCAAGCTCACTGCGCGCAAATTCAATCTGCTCCGAAATCTCGCCCTGCGGATTCTCCCAGTCATTATCGTAGCGGTAAGCCGCGTGCGAGATCAAAAGATCAATTCCCGTGCCGTCCACCTGCGCATTCCACCAGCGGGCAAGCACGTCAAAGGCGGCAACGCTGTATCCGAGCTCCCAATAAATCTGCGGTGCGATATAGTCAATATATCCGCCCCTGATCCATGCGAGGGGATCGCAGTAAATCTGACTGTAGGAATTCATGCCCGACGTATCACTTCCGCCGTTCTCCCCGTCATCATTCTGCCAGATGCCAAACGGCGCAACACCGAACTGGCACTCGGCGTCAATTGCCTTGATGGCACGGTAACAGCCCTCGATGAGCTGATTGATATTGTCCCGCCGCCAGTCGCCACGGTCGGCAAATCCGCCGCCAAAGCGCGCGTAGCTTGCCGAATCGTCGAACTCAACCGTGACGTTTTTCCCATTCACCTTCTCTGTCGTGGGATAAGGATAGAAATAATCGTCAAAGATAATGCCGTCAACGTCATAGCCGCGCACAATCTCGGCCACGCCGTCAATGACGTACTGCCGAACGGCAGGCTGTCCGGCGTCAAAATAAAGCTTGCCGTCGGCATACGGAATCGCCCAGCCGGGATTTTTCCTTGCCGGATGGCCTTCGGCCAGTGCCGCAACGTCGGTCTCGGGCTTTGAGGGCGAGCCCATCGTAATGCGCAGCGGGTTTACCCATGCGTGTACGCGAATATTCCGTGCATGTGCTTTCTCAAGCAGATAAGCGAGCGGATCAAATCCCGACGGCAGCGCATCGCCCTGCTTCCCGACGAGATATGCCGAGGTCGGGAAAAGCGCGGAGGGATAGAGCGCATCCGCCGAGGGACGCACTTGAAAATACACGGCATTGAAGCCGTTTCTCTCACAGCTGTCAAGAATGGCATCAAGCTCCTCGGCCTGCGTCTTGGCATCAAGCCCCGGCGCAGAGGGGAAATTCAGATTGATGACAGACGCAATCCACACCCCGCGCACCTCTGCATCGGGATTGAGGATGCCCGCACCGCCCGCATCGGCGGCGGGATAAGCAATGGGCTCCACGTGCTCGAGTGCCGCGGCCGGAGCAGCAGCCGAGGTTTCGGCAGCCGAGGCATCGGCGCAGGCCGTAAAGGTGACGGCAACGGGCGAGAGCAAAATCATAATGCACAAGAGTATACTTGCAATCTTCGGGGAGATGAGTTCGGGCATTTCCATGGGCCGGATCCTTTCTTTGTGCAATTGTGGCGGGGATTGTCCCCCGTTCCAGTCTATGCATGAGGATGAAGGTATATACGGTCGGAGACGGACACTTCGGTTCGATCAAATCGACAAAAACCGTCTATTTGTATTAGTATACCATATCCCCTACCGGATGTCAAAGAAAAAGATGTGAATTTTTCGGCTCGCGGGACGCCCGATCGGCTGATTTCGGAATATACAAAAATTATGGTAAAAAAACCGGTAAAAATTTAAAAATCCTCTTTACAAATCAAAAGAGATGTGGTATACTATATGCTGTATGACGTTGACCCGGCCTGCGGGGTATGGCTGCGGCAAGAATGCCCGGCCGCCCTCATTCCGCCCGCTGAGTCTGCGCGACAAATAAATGAATTGTGAGGGAAACACAAATGCTGAAAGACGAAAAGCAGGCAATTATTGATGCCTACAAGACCCATGAGGGTGACACCGGTTCGCCCGAGGTACAGATCGCGATCCTGACCTATCGCATCAACTCGCTCACCGAGCACCTCAAGGCTAACCACAAGGACCACCACAGCCGCCGCGGCCTTCTGAAGATGGTTGGTCACCGCCGCAATCTGCTCGGTTACCTGCAGAAGACCGATATCGAGCGCTATCGCGCCATCATCGAGAAGCTGAACCTCAGAAAGTAAAAACTTGCACGGGAGCGATGCGCCGGGGCGATCATTTGCCCCGCGTATCACTCCTTGTTGCTTTTTTACCGATGAATCAACAACGCACCGGACATTTTTCGGGATTAGCAGTTAACCAAGCGCTTGATCGGCACGGTCACTCAAACGCTTCGTTAAATGCTAAACTGACGAATGCCGGTGCGCGGAAATAAAAATTATGGAGGAAAAAACCATGTTTGAAAACTACCGCGTATTCGAGTATACCCTTGCCGGCCGTCCGCTGAAGATCGAAACCGGCAAAATGGCGGGCCTCGCCAACGGCTCCTGCCTTGTCCGCTACGGTGAGACCGCAGTGCTCTGCTGCGCTACCGCTTCCGCACGTCCGCGTGACGGCATCGACTTCCTTCCCCTCTCGGTTGACTTCGAGGAGCGCCTCTATGCTGCAGGTAAAATCCCCGGCGGTTATCTGAAGCGCGAGGGCCGTCCGTCCGAGAAGGCAATCCTTGCCTCCCGCGTCATCGACCGTCCCATCCGTCCCCTCTTCCCGAAGGATCTGCGCAATGACGTTAACCTGTCTCTGACCGTCATGTCGGTTGATCTTGACTGCTCCCCCGAAATCGCAGCCATGATCGGTGCATCCATTGCCCTCTCCATCTCGGATATTCCGTGGCACGGCCCGATCGGCGGCGTATTCATGGGTCTGGTTGGCGGTGAGCTCGTGGTCAACCCCACCGAGGAGCAGCGCGCCAAGTCTGACCTCGATCTGACGGTTGCCGCATCGATGGAAAAGGTCGTCATGATCGAAGCAGGCGCAAACGAGGTTGAGGACGACAAGATGTTCGAGGCCATCATGATGGCACACGACGAGATCAAGAAGCTGCTCGGCTTCATCAATGAGATCATTGCCGCCATCGGCAAGCCGAAGTTCGCATATCCTTCCTGCGAGCTTGATCACGATATGTTTGACAAGATCTTCGCTTTCTGCGAAAAGGATCTGATGTTCGCCCTCGATACCGACGATAAGAGCGTCCGTGACGAGCGCATCAAGCCGATCTACGACAAGATCGTTGAAACCTTCAGCGAGGAATATCCGGATCTGCCCGGTCAGATGGAGGAGCTGCTCTACAAGATGCAGAAGGTCATCGTCCGCCGCTGGCTGCTCGCGGACGGCAAGCGTGTTGACGGCCGCCGTCTTGACGAGATCCGCCCCCTCAACGCTGAGGTAGGTCTGTTCAGCCGCGTCCACGGCTCGGGTATGTTCACCCGCGGTCAGACGCAGGTCGTTACCATCGCTACCCTCGGCACGCTGGACGAAGCACAGATGCTCGACGGTATCGACAACGAAAAAGAAAAGCGCTATATGCACCACTACAATATGCCCGGCTTCTCGACCGGTGAGGCAAAGTCTTCGCGCAGCCCCGGCCGCCGCGAAATCGGTCACGGTGCACTGGCTGAGCGCTCGCTGATCCCCGTTCTTCCCTCCGTTGAGGAGTTCCCCTATGCAATGCGCCTCGTTTCCGAGGTCGTTTCCTCCAACGGCTCCACTTCGCAGGCGTCTGTCTGCGGCTCCACGCTTGCGCTGATGGATGCAGGCGTGCCGATCAAAGCTCCCGTTGCCGGTATCTCCTGCGGTCTGATCACGCAGGGCGAGCGCTGGATGACCATGATCGATATCCAGGGTCTCGAGGACTTCTACGGTGATAT
>JAZNCR010000173.1:0-3379 GCA_045587605.1 Eubacteriales bacterium | reverse complement strand
CACAAATGCCAGGGCACCCTTGTGTAAAGGGAGCTGGCGCGGTAGGCGACTGAGGGATTGTAAACGATACGGTTAGAAGCCCCGATGATTTTCACGTTACAGCGCTGTATTCGGCCGGTAACAATCCCTCCGTCACGGCTTGCGCCGTGCCACCTCCCTTTACACAAGGGAGGCTTTGAGAAGTGGCAACAAAAGTATACCTTTGTTGCCATAGGTAAAGAAGCCGCATACACCAAGCCTCCCTCCGGGAGGGAGGTGGATTTTGCCGCAGGCAAAAGACGGAAGGAGCCCGCGGAAGTGTACGGTTTTGCTGACGAAAGAATAGTCAGCGAATGTGTCTGTGCACGCTACACTCCTTCAGTCGCCTCCGGCGACAGCTCCCTCTCGGAGGGAGCCTTGGTGCTTTGCGTTTCGCTTTAGCGCAAGATTTGCAGTTGAGTGATCTATCCATGCTCAGTCTTCTCAAGCGAGAAAAAAGGCTTTTCGAAATTTGTTCGGTATGGAAGCAAAGGTATACCTTTGCTGCCAAGCCTTTTCGCTTCTTCGTTTACGGCAAATTGAAGATCACGTCGCAGGGGAAGAGCGGCTTTGACCTGCCGCGCTCTAAATATGCATCCCCGTAGGGATCGCTGTTGGTGTAACGGGGGGCGGCCGCCCAGACCGAGTCGGGGTTCTTTTCCTCCGACCAAAGCGAGCCGATCAGAATCGAGCCCCCACCCGGCGTCATGTAGATGGTAAATCCGTCGCCGTTTGCTTTCTGCACGTTCCACACGCTTTCGAAATTTTCATACGTCGCAGGCTGCAGGATCAGTGCCGTATAGCCGTGGGCCTCTCCGTATTTCTTCTCCAAATATTCCACCGCGCGCTTATATTCGTTGATAAGCCGCTCGATCGTTGCTTGGGTCAGGCGGGCGTCGGCGATCCGTTCGGGGGAGAGCATTTCGGGAATATCGTCGGCGATCGTATAGTTGAAGACCAACGGCAGGGTGCCGTTCGGGGAGGCGTCAATCTTGACGGTTGCCACACCGGTCAGGATGACGTCGTACTTTTCGTTCTTGACCATCCAAACCCGCTCGCGGAAGAGGGGAGAGGAGGACTCGGGACGGGTTCCGGTCAGCACCACGCTGTCAAGCGTTGAGGTGAAGTTCCCGTTTCGGACGGCTCTCCACTCGGTTTTGTTTTCGCTGAGGTAGACGGCACCGCCGAATTTTGTCATGGCAAACCATATGGAAGAATAGCTGCTCTGATGAATCTCCCAAATGCTGTCCATCGTCTGTCCATCGAGCACGATCTGCTCGGGCAAAAGGGTGAAGCGGCCAAACTGGTGATCCTCACCGTAAAGCTGATTCAGCATATAGTCGATGGCGGTGTATTCACTGCCGAGACGGGAGACAGTCTCGGACGGAAAATTGGGATCCTCAAGCGGCGTCCAGGTTTGGAGACGGGGAAGGCTGTAGTCGAGTGTATAGGCGAAGACAGGCTTGAGCTCCCAGCGGAGATAGTCCTCGGGATTTACATAAGCTCCGTCGATCGATACGGCAAAGTAGAGGGTATTTGCCTCGCCGGTCTGTCCGATATGGCCGCTTTGTGGGATCTCTTCACCCACCGTCAGTGCGGTGCTGTTGAGATTGCCGTAGACCGTCTTTCTGTCTTTGCCATGGTCTAAGATCACATAAAGCCCGAGTGTATCGTTTGTTTCTACCGCTTCGACCCTTCCGGGAGCGGCGGCGTGTACACTTCTCGGCGAGCTTGTTGCATAGAGAACACCGTTATGGAAATTCTCTTTTCCTTCAGCATCGGTATAAAAGCCGAATTTTTGTGTGATGATCGGTTCCTTTAGGTTCAGCATCGGGGAAACCAGATTCAGGGATGGGGTGTAGGGGGGAGATACAGGCGGTGTTGTTACACCTGCGGTCAGTGCAGGGTCAGGCTGTGTGGTTTCTGCGGGAGATGTGGGATTGCCCGTTTCGTTTTCTTCATTACCGGGTACTGTGTCCGGCAAATCCTCGCGGCAGGATACCAGGCCGCAGCCGAGTGCGGTGACGATCAGCACGAGGACGATCAGCCAAATGCCGGCGCGGCGAACCTTGGGGTTAAGAATATTGGCGAAGCGAGCCTTGAGGGAGCGGGCGGAGGCGTGAAAATGGGTATTCAGGCCTGTTGTGCGTGTGTGCAGTCCTTCGCGGGCAACGGCAAGCATGGCCTCACCGTAGGTCTTGCGTGAAACGCTTCCGGTACGGAAAACCGCTTCGTCGCAGGATTCCTCCATCCGTGCTTCCTGCTCTCGACAGGCGAGCCAAACGAAGGGATTGAAGAAATGCACGCTTGCGGCAATCATCGCGACCAGCTTCCACCACAAGTCTCCCCGCCGATAATGGATCAGCTCGTGCCGCAGAATGGCGTCGAGCGCGTCGTCGGTATAGTCACCGTGGGGGAGAAGGATCTCGGGGCGGAGAAGCCCGTGCAGCATGGGGGAATGAATTTCGGGGCAGATTGCGAGCGAAACGGCGCGTTTGATGCCGAGCTCCTTTTGTGCGCGGGCAAGTGCATCGGTCAGGCGGGTGTCCCTCGCGGGCATGACCCATCGACGCACCTTCGCTTCTGCCGAGAGTACGGTGACCGTTTGCCACGCAAGCACGGACAGCGTACCAATCAGCCAGATGAAGGCCGCAGGGCGGGTAAGCTCGGCTGCCGTGCGGGCGTAGCCCGGCGTGGCGGCGCCTGCGACGTATGCCGTGTCGGGGATGCCGTCCGTTAAGCTCGGCAGATTGGCATCCACCGAAACCACGTCGGGCGGAATGATCGGGATGGGCGCGTGATCAAAAACCTGCTCTGCTGAAGGAAGCTCGGCGGGCAGAGCAAACGAGAGCACGGGTCCGGGAAGGGTAAGATTGTAGGGAATGGCAAGGCGAAGCAAGAGGACACAGAGGATCGCATAGCGACAGCCGGACGAAAATTTCCGCCCGAGGCGGGAGAAAAGCAACGCAAAAAGCAAAATCGGCATCATGGCCAGGGTGATTTCCACAATGGCAAGAAAGCGTGCAGTCATCGTCAGTCTCCTTTCGTTCCTTCCAGGATACGGGCGATTTCGTCAAGATCATCGGCACTGACGCCTCTGCATTCGACCAAGGCCGCCATCAGAGACCGGACCGAACCGCCGTGCATCCGTTCCAAAAAGCTTTTGGTTTCTCCGATCCGATAGGCCTCCTCCTCGACGGCGGGCAGGTAATAGTGGAACCTTTTTTCGCAAATCAGCGTTACGAATCCTTTTTCCTGCAGGCGGCCGAGAATGACCTGAATGGTGGAAAGACTCCAATTCCGTTTGCCGCGCAGTGTGTCAAGCAGTTGGGACGGGCGGCGGGGCTCACCCGCCTGCCAG
>JAZNCR010000172.1:0-6767 GCA_045587605.1 Eubacteriales bacterium | reverse complement strand
ATCAAGCGGATTTTCCGCGGTAGGATGGATTTCGGGTGAGGGAAGGCTTCGCGGCATTACGGCCGCGCTGAAGCGAATCACCGCATGGGGACTTGGCTTGTTCGGGGCCGTTTTCTCTGCCGTTTTCTCTTTTCAGACCGTTCTGTCGGCAGGTGCCGATTCGGTGGCCGCGCGTACCGTTAAGTTTGCGGTGGGCAAGACTGTGCCTGTGATCGGCGGCGTGGTAGGGGACACGGTGCGGACGGTGGCGAGCGGGCTTGGGTATCTCAAGGACACGGTTGGGCTTCTCGGCATCCTGTTGCTTGTTCTGCTTGTTCTGCCGCCCCTTGTGCATTTAGTGCTCTGCCGAGGGACACTGACGCTTTGTTCATCGTCGGCAGAGCTGCTCGGTGCCTCATGCGAGAGCAAAATGCTCGGTGAATTTTCGGCGCTCGGCGGAATTCTGCTTGCTCTGCTCTGCGGTGCGGTTTTGTGCTTTATTTTTGCATTGGTACTCTTTGTGCGGATGACGCTTGCACTCGGTGCGTAGGAGGAATATGGGAGGGGAATATTTTGTTGGCGTAATTTCGGCGGTCGTAGTGGGAAGTGCTGCTGAGCTTCTTCCGCCGGAAGGAGAAGGAGGAGAAGCGAAGGTTTTTCGTTTTGTCGTGTCTTTGCTCGTTCTTTGTGTGATTGCACTTCCCTTGCTTGATGGCTTGACGGAGGTACCCCTTTCCTTGAGCAAGCAGCTTGACGACCTGCTTGCGCGTGCGGGCGAGCTTTCGTCCGACGCGAATGTTTACGCCGCCGAGGCCGCGGCGTATATCCGCACGGCAAGCGCTGAGGCGGCGGCAGAGGAAATTGCACTTCTGCTTGCCGAGCGCTTTGGTGTGCCCATCCATTGTGTTCGGGCGGAGGTCACGCTTGGAGAGGATGCGGAGGGAATGACGGTGCCGCTTGATATAAAGGTTTTTTTCAGTGGAAAAGCGGTGTTTCAAAACCCGTATATAGTGGAAGAATATCTGACGGCACTGTTCGGCGGAATATGCAGTGTGGTGATCGAATAGGAGGGAGACATGGAAAATCGGCGGGAGATGGGACTTTGGATGGGATGGCTTCGGCGGCAGGGGCGTCTTTGGGTAATTCTTGCATTGGCCGCGGTGGGGATTTTGCTGCTTCTTCTCCCACGGGCAGTGCGCGGCGAGGAAGCCGCGGTCAGCGCAGAGGTACGGGATTGGCAGAGTGAGATTGCACGGCTTGAGACGAAGGCGGCCAATCTCTGCTCGCGTGTTGCGGGGGTAGGTGAGGTGACGGTGGCAATCAGCCTGGCGCAGGGGATCGAGTACGTATATGCCGAGGGAGAGGGAATCTCCCGCCAGGCATTGCTCGTGACCGAGCGGCCGCCGCAGATCAGCGGTATCGGGGTGGTCTGCACCGGGGGGGATGATCCGACGGTTGTGGAAACCCTCGTCTCCCTTCTTTCCGCCGCATTCGGCGTAGGGACAAATCGGATATATATCACGCCGGCAGGATAATGTATCGGGGCGAGGGCATATCAGCAACGTATGCCGCATATACATACAACACAAACACACAACGGAGGACAAAAGGATGAATATGAAAAAAACATTTGATGCGCTTCGGCGTGCGGTCATGCGAGTCGGTCGGCGAAACTGGGTAATCATCGGTGCACTGGTCCTGATCGGCGGAGCAATTGTTCTCAACTGGAGTCTGTTTTCCTCGAGCGGGGACGGATATGATTATTCCGCCGGTGCGGGGATGACCTCGTTGGGCGCGGGATCTGAGCAGAATGGGCAGGAGAAGGGAGAAACGTCGGTTGGAGATGAGAATGCCGCATATTTTTCCGCAACGCAGGTCAGCCGTCAGCGCGCAAGAGACGAAGCAATGGAGGTGCTTCGCACCGTGATCGACAGCGAAGAAGCGGTAGACGCGGTCAAGGGGCAGGCGCTCTCGGATATTTCGCGGATCGCGCTTGAGATCGAGCGCGAGGCGAATATCGAAACGCTGATTACCTCAAAGGGCTTTGCCCAATGCGTAGCGGTGGTCAACGGCGAGAGTGCGAACATTATCGTGGAGAGCAACGGGCTTCTTCCAAACGAGATCGCGCAGATCAATGAGATCGTATACGAGCAGGCGGGCATTCTGCCGGCGAATATCAAGATCATCGAGAAAAATTCTTGAAAAAACACACGCCCCCGATCCGCTTAACAGAGAGGATCGGGGGCGTGGGGAATACGCTTATTCTTTTTCTCCGAGCCAGCGGAGAACGGTCGAGACAATATTTTTTAAGCATCCGTCTTCAAAGGGCGTGATGAGGTCGGCCGTTTTGCAGAGATCAACGAAGGTCTGCTTGCCGCCCTGCTCGACGAAGCGGAGATAGCGTGCCCATGCTGCGGCATAGTCGTGCTGAGACTCCGACCAGATCTCGAGTGCGACCGTCTGCGCCAGACAGTAGTCGATGTAGTAGAAGGGATAATGGTAAATGTGAAGCTGACGCTGCCAGCCTGCGCCGTCGGCATAGAAGGGAATATCGGCGAAATCGATATAGGGGCGGTACTCGGCCTCAAGCGAGAGCCAAAGCGCGTCGCGCTCGGCCGCCGTCATGGACGGATCGGCGTAGATGCGGTGCTGGAAGTCGTCGACCATCGTACCGTAGGGAATGAAGAAGAGTGCGTCCTCAAGATGAGAGAAGCGTGCGCGGTCGGCATCCTCGGCGTAGAAGAGCTCAAGCCAGGGCCAGGCAAGAAATTCCATGGACATGGAGTGTACCTCGCAGGCCTCGGCACTGGGGCTGGTCTGATCAAGCAGCTCAAAGTTGCGTGCGCGGAAGCCCGCAAAGGCGTGTCCCGCCTCGTGGGTCAGCACGTCAACGTCGCCCGAGGTACCGTTGAAATTGGAGAAGATGAAGGGCGCACGGTAGAGCGGAATTGCGGTGCAGTAGCCGCCGGGTGCTTTTCCTTTTTTCGAGAGGACGTCAAAGAGCTCGTTGTCATAGAGAAAATCAACGAATTCCGCCGTCTCGGGCGACATTTCGCGATACATCCGCCGTGCGGCAGCAAGAATGTCCTCGGATGAGCCGTGTGGCTTTGCGTTGCCCTCGCGGTAGGTAAAGAGATCGTCGTAGAAGCGGAAGTCCTCGACCCCGATCCGCTCGGCCTGCTTGGCCTTGAGTGCGCTGACGACGGGTACGAGCTCAGTCTTGACCTGCTCGCGGAAGCGTGCGACCATGGCGGGGTCATAGCAGTTACGAAGATTGCGCAGATAAGCGACCTCTGTAAAGCTCCGGAAGCCGAGCTTTTGGGCGATGGTACTGCGAACGGCAACCAACTCGTCGAAGAGTCGGTCGAGCTCTGCCTTGACCGACATCCAGAAGCCTCCCTCTGCCAGATAAGCGGCGCGGCGCACTTCACGGTCAGAGGACTGCTTATAGGGAGCGAGCTCGGCAACCGTCAGAACCTTGCCGTCAAAGTTGACCTGCGAGGAAGCGCAGAGCTTCTGGTATGCCGACACCAGACGATTTTCCTCCTGCAGCTCGGCAATGATCTCGGGCGAGAAGGTTTTGGTCTGCATTTCGGCGTTGCGGAGGATCAGCGAGCCGTAGCGGGCGTCGACGTCCGCGCGGAAGGGAGAGGCGAGGAGGGCGAGAATGAAGCCCTGCATCTGCTCTTGGAGGAGGGGGCCGTTCTCGTCCAGATAGTCCATTTCAGCCGCATAGAAGGCGTCCTCGGTATTGACCGTATGGCGGATATAACAGAGAGACTCCATGGTGGCGTATTCCATGCTACAGGTGTTATATTCGGTAATGGCGGCAAATACGTCGTCGGCCGATGCGGCACCCTTTACCTGCTCGGCAAGAGAGCGAAGCTTTTCGGAGAGCAGAGCAACGTCGGGGCGAAGATAGGGCATTTCACTGAATTTCATTGGATTTACCGTGGCTTTCGTCATGACGAAAGCATCCTTTCCGTTTTATGAATAAATCAAAGGGGACTTTCTCAGAAGTCCCCTTTGGCGGTATGGGGAAATCCCCACGATCTTGTTTATTTGCAGACGGGAACGATCCAGCCCATCGTGTCAGGCCGGCGGCCCCACTGGATGCCGGTCAGATTGTCGTAGAGCTTCTGCGCAATCGGACCGATCTTGCCCTCGTTGAGGATGATCTTGTCGCCGTTGTCGTTGAGCTCGCCGATGGGCGAGATAACGGCGGCAGTACCGGTACCGAAGGCCTCGTTGAGCTTGCCCTCGCGGTGTGCGGCGTAAAGCTCTTCAACCGAGACGCGGCGCTCGGTTACCTTGTAACCCCAGCTTCTCAGCAGCTCGATGGAGGAAGCACGGGTAACGCCGGGCAGAATAGAGCCCTCCTCGAGTGCGGGGGTGACGATCTCGCCGTCAATGACGAAGAATACGTTCATCGCGCCGACCTCGTCGATATACTTGCGCTCAATGGCGTCAAGCCAGAGCACCTGTGCGTAGCCGAGACGCTCGGCCTTTTCCTGACCGATCAGCGAAGCGGCGTAGTTACCGCCGCACTTGGCAAAGCCGGTGCCGCCGCGGGAAGCGCGGACGTATTCGGTTTCGATATAGATCTTGACGGGGTTGATGCCTTCGGGATAATAAGAGCCGACGGGCGAGAGGATGATGGTGAAGAGGTAGGTCTTAGCGGGATGTACGCCGAGGAAGGGGTCGGTTGCAATGATGAAGGGACGAATGTAAAGAGACGTTCCGTCATAAGTGGGAACCCAGTCCTTTTCATATTCAACCAGCGTTTTGATCGCCTGGAGGACATCGTCGGGATCGACCTGCGGGATGCAGAGACGGCGGTTGGTGTTGTTCATGCGCTCAATATTTTTCTGCGGGCGGAAAAGCTGGATCGCACCGTCAGCCGTGCGATAAGCCTTCAGACCCTCAAACATTTCCTGCGCGTAATGGAAAACCATGGCGGCGGGATCAAGGGAGATGGGTGCATAGGGAACGATGCGTGCGTCATGCCAGCCCTTGCCTTCGGTATAGTTCATCTGGAACATATGGTCGGTGAAAAGCTTGCCGAAGCCGAGCTTATCGGTCTGGGGCTTTGCTTTGGGCTGTGTGGTGGGGGTGATTTTGATGTCCAACATTTGCGAGAATCCTCCGTATTGGGATGTACGTAAATTTCCTGCGTCTTGATTTTGCGTTTAGGATTGTACTTATTATAATCTATTCGGCAAAATTTTGCAATGTCTATTTTGTGAAAAGATCAGAAAAATGAAATTTTTTTGGTATAAATCCCTCCTTTTCGGAAAAATTAAGGGCAAGAGGGCAGTCTCGGACGCGGACTGCCTGCGTGTAAGCATGCGTCGGAAAGGTTTGGTTTTGATGAAAAAAATAATTCGTATGCCGGTATTTTGCCTGCTTGTGCTTTTGCTTGCGGCTGCCCTTCTTCCTGCCGCAGCCGCTGCACCCGTTTCTCCCGCGCTGGAGATGCTTGCCGCTGATGCAGGGATGGCCAAAGCGGGACTGCAGTTTGGCGAGATCAATTTCTCCGCTGATGATTTTGCACGGGCACTTAACCGGTCAAGGATCGGATCGGTTACGGTTCTCTCCCTTCCGCCCGAAGCGGAGGGCAAGCTGAAGCTTGGCACGACCGACGTTTACGCCGGTCAGGTGATTGCGCGGGGCAGCCTTGGTCTTTTGCGCTTTGTTCCTGCCGCAGATTCGGTCACCGAGAGTGCCTTTACTTTTTCTGTCGATGGCGGTGCCTATGCGATTACCTGCTCTCTGTATATGCTTCCTGCGCTGAATTTTTCGCCGACGGTAGCACTCGCGGACGAACGTGCTTTGCGTGTCAGCACCCATCGCTCAATCAGCTGCTTCGGTACGCTCTCTGCCTATGACCCCGAGGGAGACCCGCTGACCTTTGAGATCGTTTCAGCCCCCAAAAAGGGCACCGTAACGCTGACCGACAAGTCGGCGGGTGAGTACTGTTATACACCCTATGAGGGGAAGATGGGGAAGGACAGCTTCAGGTACGTCGTGCGGGACAAATACGGAAATTATTCTGCCGCCGCAACGGTCAGCGTTGAGATCAGCCGACAGAAGACAGCGGTGGTGTTCAGCGATATGAGCGGCCATTGGGCGCACAACGCCGCGCTGACGATGGTCGAGACGGGGATAATGCAGGGACGGCGCGTGGGTGATTCGATTTGCTTTGAGCCGACGGGAAAGGTAAGCCGCGGGGAATTCCTCGTCATGGCGATGAATGCGGTCGGCATCAAGGAGGTACCGGCCGCGCTTGACACCGGCTTTGCCGACGATGCGGATATTCCTGCCGCAATGAAGGGCTACGTTGCCGCCGCGGTCGAGCTGGGCTACGTGCGCGGCAAGCTTGTGGACGGAGAGAGCGTTTTTTGTCCGGACGACAGCATCACACGTGCCGAGGCGGCGGTGATGCTCGGCAATATTCTCAAGCCCGATATGCCCACCGTCCGCGCGGTGTTTGCCGATGCGGATGCAGTTCCCGGCTGGGCCTATGATGCACTCTCTGCACTGAACACGCTGGGGGTCTTCCGCGGAACCGGGAGTGGAATCATCTCGGCAAATGCCCCAATCAACCGCGCACAGGCGGCCCAGATTCTCGCTGCCGTTATGGAGCTGGAGTAAGTAAAACAAAAAATTTAAGAGGAAGGTGCCGTTTGCTCTGCGCGGCACCTTCCCGTTTTCCGCATAGGATCATTTGTTGAGACAGATAAAAATTAAAGTTGTATTACAATGTAAAAAAAGGCTTGAAATTTTTT
>JAZNCR010000171.1:0-7416 GCA_045587605.1 Eubacteriales bacterium | reverse complement strand
CGATCTTCCTCTCCGCCTATCTGCTCCGCCTGGCGGGCGTGTTCATGTCATAAACACCACCAAATAAAAATACAACCGCATAGCGGGAGGTATTTCATTTTCGGGCATAGCCCTACCCTATATTGGCTGCACACAAGTGCGCCATGTATTGGCCCGCCGGCCATGCAACTTTTACTTGCTATCCGTAAACGGCTTTCACCATGAGCCTCTGTCAGTAGTCGCCTATTTAGTTGTTATCCCATAGCTAAAACTGTCCTTAAGAAGACGCACCATACGAAGCGATCTTTTTGTATCGGATAAAAACAAAAAGCTCCCGCCGGGCCGTGTGATCGAAAATGGAAACCCTGCCTCAGCAAGGTGGTGTCCTCTCTCTGCGTTTGCGCTCCCAACGTCCCCGGATCTTCGTCAAAAGAGGAAGGCGGGGGAGGTCTGCATCCCCGGCAAAGAAGCCGGACTCCAAAAAATTGTTGTAGGTTCCGAATATTCGTCTCATCACGCACCAAGCAGGATGCCTTGTGCGTTATTCAGTTTTCGCGTTTTCTGCCGCCGCGGTTACGCCTTGGGCGCCTCGCCGGCGTCGTAGTCGATCTCCTTCGAGAGCTCGTCGTCGAAATAGTCGGCTACACGGTCGAACTCCTCGTCATCCTCAATGGTGACAAGCACGTCCTCGCCGTTCTCGTCCTTCTCCAGACGCAGAACGACGTACTCGGCATACTCGTTCTCGGTCTCCTCGGCAGGGACGAGCGCATAATAAACCACGCCGTTGATCTCTGCGGTTGCCAGCAGCTCGAAATCCGACTCGTTGCCGTCCTCATCGGTCAGGGTATAGTATTGGAAATCCATCAGTTCTTCATTCATGGTAATTCGATCCTTTCTTTGCCGCAAATCGCAGCGTACTCTGTACGTATATTCTATCGTGAATACAAAATTTTGTCAAGAGATTTTTCTGTCGATGGAAAATTTTTTGGGCTTGTGCCGAAATCGGAGATTACAGGGGATTTTCCTGCATGAAGAGCGCCGCCGCACCGAGAAGTCCCGCGGTGTTTCCCAATTCTGCCGCAAGAATTTTCACCTGCGGCCCCTTATCTGCGGCATAAATTTCCTTTTCCACGTATGCCTGCAAGGGCTCGATCAGGCTCGCCCCCTGCTCGCTGACGCCGCCGCCCAGGATTATCGCTTCCGGCCGGAATTCGTTTGCCAGGTTGGTGATTCCCGTGCCAAGCTTTTCGATGTAGCTGTCAACGACCCGTCCGGCCGTTTCGTCCGTATCCCGATAGGCAAATGCCGTCTGCCCCGTTACGCGCTCAAGATCGCCGATCTCCCACATTTTGCTGTTTTTATCCGCACACATGGCTCGTTTGGTATCACGGATAAGTGCGGTTGCCGATGCATATGCTTCAAGACAGCCCCGCCGTCCGCAGGTGCAGGGCTCTCCGCCGGCCACAATCACAGCGTGACCCAATTCCGCGCCTGCCGAGCGATTGCCCTCAAACAGCTTTCCGTCAATCACAATTCCTCCGCCGACACCGGTGCCGAGCGTCAGCATTACGGTGCTGCCGTACATCCTTCCGCAGCCGAACTTCGTTTCTCCCAAAGCCGCCGCGTTTGCATCGTTTGCAATTTTTACGGGCAATCCGGTCTTCTTCTCTACCGCCTCGGCAATCCGGAAATCCGCCCAGCCGAGGTTGTTCGCATAGATCACCTCGCCCGCCCGGCTGTCAATCATGCCCGGCACGCCGATACCGATGCCAACGACGTCCTCCGCCGTCATGCCGGCGTGCTTCAGCAAATCGCGGCAAAGCCCGGCAATATTCTGCGCAACGCCGTCATCCCCCTTTTCCTTTTCGGTCGGAATCTTATCGCGCACCAGGATATTCCCCCGGTCATCCACGATCCCGCCCTTGATAAAGGTTCCGCCAAGGTCTATGCCAATATAGTATTTTCGTACGTCGGTCATAATAATCTCCATTTCTCCCGACAGCGTGAAGCTGCCGTAATTTGCGGGCACAAAAAAGCTGTCTCCCTGCGTGATGCGCTGTCGGTCTATTTCTCCGCTCCCCTTCGTGCAGGTAAGACAAAAGAAGGTCTTTTCGTCGGTTTGCAGCAGTGTCTCGTTTTTTACGGAAAGCTTTTGTACGGTAAAGTATTTTCCTGCCATGAGCCTTTCTCCGCCGAGGCGACTGCTTTCATATTTGGTCAGCGAGGCAACCGCCATTCCCTTGTCGATATGCAGCTCTCTGCCCCGACCGTAGTCATAAAGACGGTAGGTCAGATTGCTGTTTTGCTGAATCTCGCAAATCAGACAGCCCGCTCCGATGGCATGAACCGTGCCGGCCGGAATGATATAGCTCTCTCCCGCTTTTACCGGCTGAAAGTGCAAAAGGGACGTTAAGCGATTCTCTCGGATTGCCGCCTCACATTCCTCCGCCGTCACATCGCGATCAAAGCCAAGGTATATGCCCGCGCCCTCTTCCGCCTCGACAATATACCACATTTCGGTTTTGCCGAATGAGCCTTCATTTTGCAGGGCGTATTCATCCGACGGGTGAAGTTGCACCGAAAGATTTTCCTTTGCGTCAATGAATTTGATTAACACGGGAAAGAAGGGAAAGTCTCTGATGTTTTCCCCAAGATCACGTTCGGTGAGCATCTCGGCCAGGGTCCGGCCGGTCGCGAGGCGGGTCAATCCGTCCTTGTGCAGGGATAATTCCCAGCTTTCGGCACACGGCATTTTATCCGTTTGCTTGCCGTATTCGGTGATTAAGCGGTCACCGCCCCAAAGATAATCCTTACATTCAGGATATAATTTTTCGATTTTCATTTCTTGCTTCCCCCTCGGATCGTATTAAATGCAGCTTCTTCGCTTTTTGAATTTCTTCTTCTGCACAGAAAGCCAAGCGAGGCAAAAACGTCCCGCCCCCGCGCTGTAGCGCGGATACGCTTTTCCATGTGTAGTTTATTATAGTATATAACGGGGATTTTTTCAAGAGATAACGGGAATTTTTTGGGGCGAAATTTGTCAAAAAATTTTCATTCTCCCGCTTTACATCGATCGAAAAATATGGTATAATGATTTGGAATGGAAATTTTATTCTAAACGTCAAAGGAGTTGCTTTTATGGAAAACAAGGTTCTCGTTGAAACCTCTGCCCGCCACGTTCATCTGTCGGCAGAACACATCGAAATTCTTTTCGGCAAGGGTGCGACCCTGACCCACAAGAAGGATCTCAGCCAGCCCGGCCAGTTCGCCTGTGAGGAGCGCGTTACCCTCGTTGGCCCCAAGAAAACCATCCCGAACGTCATCATTCTCGGCCCCGCCCGTCCCGCTACCCAGGTTGAGGTTTCGCTCAGCGATGCCCGTACCCTCGGTGTAGACGCGCCCGTCCGCGAGAGCGGTGACATCGCAGGCTCTGCCGGCTGCAAGATCGTTGGTCCCTGCGGTGAGGTTGAGATCGCTGAGGGCGTCATCGCCGCAAAGCGCCACATTCACTTCACCCCCGCTGATGCAGAGGCTTTCGGCGTTGAGGACAAGCAGATCGTCAAGGTCAAGATCGACTCGGCTCGTTCGCTCGTTTTCGACGACGTCGTCGTTCGCGTTAATCCCAACTTTGCCGCCGCTATGCATATCGATACCGACGAAGCCAATGCCGCCTGCGCATTCGGTCTTTGCTACGGTGAGCTGATTAAGTAAATCCCGCCGCATAAGCGGTGATCCCTTTATTATTATTTTATAAGGAGACATAGACATGAGCAACGAAAACAACTGCGCGTATGCAATGAGCGCCGAAGTCGCAAAAATGTGCATCGTCGCAAAAGGCCCCAACCACGGTCCCGCTCCCATTCCGGAAGAAGGCAAGTGGGTTCAGGCAAAAGAAATTTCCGATATTTCGGCTTACACGCACGGTGTGGGCTGGTGTGCGCCTCAGCAGGGTGCGTGCAAGCTGTCCCTCAACGTCAAGAACGGCATCATCGAGGAAGCCCTCGTTGAGACCATCGGCTGCTCGGGTATGACCCACTCTGCCGCTATGGCCGCAGAGATCCTGCCCGGCAAGACCATCCTTGAGGCACTGAATACCGACCTCGTCTGCGATGCGATCAACACCGCAATGCGCGAGCTCTTCCTCCAGATCGTATACGGCCGCAGCCAGTCTGCCTTCTCTGAGGGCGGCCTCGTTATCGGCGCCGGCATGGAGGACCTCGGTAAGGGTGAGCGTTCCATGGTCGGTACCATGTACGGTACCAAGGCAAAGGGCGTTCGTTATCTGGAGATGACCGAGGGCTACTGCACCAGAATGGCACTCGATGCGGACAACCAGGTAATCGGCTACGAATTCGTTTCGCTCGGCAAGATGACCGACTTCATCAAGAAGGGTATGGAGCCCAACGAAGCGTATGAGAAGTCCAAGGGCACCTACGGCCGCTTCGCCGATGCCGTTAAGTACATCGACCCCCGCAAGGAATAATGAAGGAGGAAAAATCAATGGCACATTTTGAAGGTTATGAAAGACGCGAGGCGAAAATCCTCGAGGCACTCAAAGAATACGGCATTTCCTCCATCGACGAATGCAAAGCAATCTGCGATGCAAAGGGCATTGACCCCTATAAGATCGTAGAGGAAACCCAGCCCATCGCGTTCGAGAACGCAAAGTGGGCATACACCGTCGGCGCCGCCATCGCCATCAAGAAGGGCTGCACCAAGGCGTCTGACGCCGCAGCTGCGATCGGCATCGGCCTGCAGGCATTCTGCATCCCCGGCTCGGTTGCTGAGAACCGTAAGGTCGGCCTCGGCCACGGTAACCTCGGCGCAATGCTCCTCTCCGAGGAGACCGACTGCTTCTGCTTCCTCGCCGGCCACGAGTCCTTCGCCGCCGCTGAGGGCGCAATCAAGATCGCGCTCAACGCAAACAAGGTTCGCGTCAAGCCCCTGCGCGTCATTCTCAACGGTCTCGGCAAGGATGCCGCTATGATCATCTCGAGAATCAACGGCTTCACCTACGTTCAGACCCAGTTTGACCCCTACACCGAAGAGGTCACCGTCCTCAAGGAAACCGCTTACTCCGAGGGCGACCGCGCCAAGGTTAAGTGCTACGGTGCAGACAGCGTTCCGGAAGGCGTAGCAATCATGCGCCTGGAGAACGTCGGCGTTTCGATCACCGGTAACTCCACCAACCCGACCCGCTTCCAGCATCCCGTTGCCGGCACCTACAAGAAGTGGTGCACCGAGAACGGCAAGAAGTATTTCTCGGTTGCATCGGGCGGCGGTACGGGCCGTACTCTCCATCCCGACAACATGGCCGCAGGTCCCGCTTCCTACGGTATGACCGATACCCTCGGCCGTATGCACGGCGACGCGCAGTTCGCAGGCTCGTCCTCCGTCCCCGCGCACGTCGAAATGATGGGTCTCATCGGCGCCGGTAACAACCCCATGGTGGGAATGACGGTAGCTGTAGCCGTAGCAATTGAGGAAGCTTCTAAGTAATTGCCATTAACGATAGAGTTATTGCAGCTCAATCCGTCATTCCATATGACCGTTGCGGTTGCGGTTGCGATTGAAGAGGCTTCGAAGTAAGAAAACCACAGAATATAGGGTTAAACAAACAATATTCACACAAGGTTTGAAGTTTTTGGACTTCAAACCTTGTTTTTTCGTTTTTATTTATGTTTTTATAAAAATGGAGATGAATATAAAAACAATTAAATAAATTTACAAAGAAAGTAAAGTTGTCAAATAAGACGTCAAATTTAACATCCTATTTGACTTCTTTGCGCTGGTTTTCACTTCTTTGCGTTCGTTTTGAGTTCTTTGTAAATTTTTAAGAAGTTTTTTGCGTTCCAATTGATTTTTTTCTCTTCTTGGTATATAATATAAACGAGGTGAGTTAAATGACAAGTGAAACGTTGTTAAATTTAATTAATCAAATCAAAAAATCAAGAGCTGAATATCAATTTGTTGAGTTAAAAGCAGCGCGCGAAGGTGCGCCAAAGCGAATTTATGACTCCTTATCGAGTTTTTCAAATAGCAATGAAGGCGGAATTATTATTTTCGGAATTGACGAACAAAACGATTTTGAAATCTGCGGGGTTTATGACCTTCAGAACATTCAGCAAAAAATAACTGAACAATGCGATTCCATGACCCCAAAAGTAAGACCACTTTTCTCGTATGCCGAAGTTCCCGGTCAAGCGGGGAGATATGTCTGTTCCATCGAAGTCCCGCCCGTCGATATTTCGGAAAGACCTTGCTTCTATGCGGGCAAGGGACGCTTGAAGGGTTCGTACACTCGTGTAGGAACCAATGATGAGCCAATGACTGAATATGAGGTGTACAGTTATGAGGCTTACAGGAAAAAATATCAGGATGATATTAGGCTGATTTCGCGAGTAACGCCCGGTTCAATCAACCAAGAGAAGTTGAATGCGTATTTTAAGCTTCTTGCGGAAAACAAACCCAATCTGTCAAAACTTGACAACAAACAGATTTCGGAGTTGATGAGTATAACGGTCGACGGCGAATACTCTCTGACCGCAACACTTCTGTTCAGTCTGTATCCACAAGCGTACTTCCCTCAGCTTTGTATCATTGCAACGACCATTCCCGGAACAGAGGTCGGACAATTGGGCACCGAATTGGAACGTTTTTTAGATAATCGCCGCATCGAAGGAACCATTCCGGAAATGCTGGACGAGGCATTATCTTTTGTCAGAAAAAACTTGCGCGTGAAAACAATCATCGATCCCTCGTCCGGAAAAAGGCAGGATCTTCCCGAATATCCAATTACTGCAGTCAGAGAAATTTTGTTAAACGCTTTGGTGCACAGAGATTATAGTATCCATACAGAAGGAATGCCGATACAACTGCAAATTTTTTCTGACAGAATTGAAATTACCAATCCCGGCGGATTGTACGGAAGGATCTCATTAGACCAATTGGGAAAAGTCCAGCCGGATACGCGTAATCCGATTTTGGCAACGGCACTGGAAACCTTAAAGATTACAGAGAACAGATACTCAGGCATTCCCACAGTTCGTCGTGAAATGCAAGAGTATGGATTGCCGATGCCTCAGTTTGAAAATTGCCATGGAACATTCAAGGTTACGCTTTTTGGCCGGCGGACCGGAACTGTAGCCAAAGAAATCAGCGTTCCGGATATACTGACATTTTGTTTGATCCCTCGTACACGAAAAGAAATTGCGGATTTTTTGGGAATTAAATCACAAGCATATGCAATTGCAACTTATGTAACTCCACTTGTAAAAGCAAATAAAATCAAGCTCAGTATTCCGGATAGACCCAAGAGTCCCGATCAAAGATACACGACGAGACAAAACGATTAAAACGGGAACAAAGTCGGATCGTAGCCATGTCGTTCTGTGAGCCAAGGAGTTGTGTGATGAAATTGTCTTCCTAAGACCGCTT
>JAZNCR010000170.1:0-3423 GCA_045587605.1 Eubacteriales bacterium | reverse complement strand
CAATATAATTTCATGCGGCATCTTGCCGTTTCGTGGCGGGCGACCAATGGTCGCCCCTACGGGGAGGGAGGGACGGCTGTCCCCGACTGTCCGCGCTTATGCGCCGAGCACGTCGGCGAGGATGGCGAGACCGCGGTCGATATCGGCGTAGGTGATATTGAGCGGCGGCAGCAGTCTGACCTTTTCCTTGGCAGTCAGCACGATCAGTCCGCGAGCGAGGCATCGATCGGCGACCGCGTGTGCGTCGCCCGCCTTCAGGCTGATGCCGATCATCAGTCCCAGGCCGCTGACGGCGGCAACACCCGGCATGGCGGCCAGCTTTTCGCGGAAGTAGGCAGCCTTTTCGTTTACCGTGCCGAGGAAGGCGTCGTCAAGACGGGAGAGGACGTAGTTTGCGGCGGCACAGCAGATGGGATTGCCGCCGAAGGTTGAGCCGTGCTTGCCCTTGCCCATCGTCTCCTCCGCCTTTTTGCCGAACAGGGTCGCGCCGATCGGCAGCCCGCCGCCCAGACCCTTTGCGGTGGTCAGAATGTCGGGGGTGATACCGTAGTGTTCAAATGCATAGAGCTTGCCCGTACGGCCGTTTCCGGTCTGCACCTCGTCAAGGATAAGCAGAATATCTCTGTCGGCACAGAGCTTTGCGGCGGCGGCAAGATAGTCGGCGTCAAGCGCGACTACGCCGCCCTCTCCCTGCACCGGTTCGAGCATCAGCGCACAGACGTCGGCAGACGCTGCCTGCTCAAGTGCGGCAATGTCGTTTGCGGGAATATGGACAAAGCCGGGCGTGAAGGGCATGAAGTCGGTGTGGAAAACGTCCTGCCCGGTCGCCGAGAGGGTGGTGACGGTGCGGCCGTGGAAGGAGTTGACGAGCGTGAGAATGGTTGCGCGCCCGTCGCCGTATTTGTCGTGCGAATATTTTCGCGCCGCCTTGATGGCACATTCGTTTGCCTCGGCGCCCGAGTTGGAGAAGAAGACGCGCGAGAGTCCCGTGCGGGTACAGAGGGTCTCGGCCAACCGCGACTGCGGCTCGGTGTAGAAATAGTTGCTGGTGTGCGAGAGCTTGTGCGCCTGCGCGCTGACCGCGTCCGCCCAGCCCGGCTCACTGGCACCGAAGGTGTTCACCGCAATGCCCGAGCCGAAATCAATGTACTGTTTGTCCTCCCCCGCAAACCCCGACGTCTCCCCGTCGGTCAGCACCGCATCATAGCGGCCGTAGGTCTGCGCGATATAGGTGTGGTCAAGCGATTTTATATCCATAATTATATCCTTATTCGTTGATCAATAGAACATCGTACCGATACCCTCATCACTGAGGACTTCGATCAGAATTGCATGGGGAACGCGGCCGTCGATGATGAATACCGACTTCACGCCGCGGCGGATTGCCTCGACACAGCAGGCGACCTTCGGGATCATGCCGCCCGAGATGATGCCGTCCTTGATGAGCGTGGGCGCCTCGCTGACGTTGATGGCGGGGATGAGCGAATCCTCGTCGTCCTTGTCGCGCAGAATACCCTTGATGTCGGTCATGGAGATGAGCGAGCAGGCCTTGAGCTCACCCGCGATTCGCGCCGCGACCGTGTCTGCATTGATGTTGTAGACGTTGCCCGCCGTATCACAGCCGACGGTGGAAATGACGGGAATATAGCCTGCGTCAAGCGCGGTGATAATCGGGGCGACGTTCACCTGCGTGATCTCGCCCACGAAGCCGAGCTCCTCGTTGACGGGTGCGGCCTCGATCATGTGTCCGTCGATACCGCACAGTCCCATGGCGCGGCCGCAGTTGTTCTCGATGAGATTGACCAGGTCCTTGTTGACCTTGCCCGCGAGTACCATCTGCACGACCTCGACCGCCTCCTTGGTGGTCTTGCGCAGACCGCCGATGAATTCGGATTCGATCTGCATTCGCTTCAGCGTATCGCTGATCTCGGGGCCGCCGCCGTGCACCAGCACGACCTTGACACCGATCTGATTGAGCAGAACCAGGTCGCGCATCACGCCAAGCTTCAGGTCCTCGTTGATCATGGCGTTGCCGCCGTATTTGACGACGAGGATCTCACCGTGGTATTTCTGTATGTAGGGCAGAGCCTGGGTCAGCACCTCTGCCTTGATTGCATTCGTAATCTGCATCGTCTCTTCGCCTCCTTAGGTTCTGTAATCGCCGTTAATTCTGACGTATTCGTAGGTCAGGTCACATCCGTATGCCGTGGCAGAGCCGTCGCCGTCACCCAGCGTGATGCGGACGGTGATTTCCTTTTCGGTGAGAATTTCCTTGGCGATCTCCTCCGAGAAGGGAACACCCGCACCGTCGCGGCAGACCTCGATCTCGCCCGCGGCAGAGGAGAAGAAGACCCCGACGCGGCTGACGTCGACCTGCGCGCCGCTGTAGCCGATCGCGCAGAGCACGCGGCCCCAGTTGGCATCCGCGCCGAAGATGGCGGCCTTGGTCAGCGAGGAGGTGATGACGCTCTTGGCAATGCGGCGGGCGTTGTTGGCATCCTGTGCGCCCGTGACCGAGGCGATCAGCAGGCGGGTCGCGCCCTCGCCGTCAGCGGCGATCTCGCGGCAGAGCTGACCGGTGAGTGCACGGAGTGCCGCGCAGAAGGTATCGTAATCCTCGCCCTCGGCGGTAATTTCGTCGTTGCCCGCCATGCCGTTGGCCAGAACGGCCAGCGTATCGTTGGTCGAGGTGTCACCGTCGACGCTGACCATATTGAAGGTGTCGGCCACGTCGGCACGAAGCGCACGCTCAAGCATTGCGGGGGAGATTGCGGCGTCGGTCGTGATAAAGACCAGCATGGTGGCCATGTTGGGATGGATCATGCCCGAGCCCTTCGCAATACCGCCCATCGCACAGCGGCGGCCGCCCAGCGTAAACTCCACGGCGACCTCCTTCTTCTTGGTATCGGTCGTCATGATGGCCTCGTTTGCCGCCGTAGAATACTCGGCACCGTATCCAAGGGAAGCAACCAGCGCATCCATATGCTCGGCCATCGGCGTAATATCAAGCGGCTGACCGATGACGCCGGTCGATGCGACCACGACGTCGGATGCGGGAATACCCACGTGCTTTTCGACCAGCGCACACATCGCCTCGGCAACCTCAATGCCGTCGGCATTGCAGGTGTTCGCGTTGCCGCTGTTACAGATGACCGCGCGCGCGATACCGTTCGCAATATTCTTCTTCGTCACCGCGATCGGCGCACCCTTGACCAGGTTCGTCGTGTATACCGCAGCCGCCGCACAGTCGGTGTCGCTGACGATCAGCGCAAAGTCACGCTTGTCCTTGTTTTTCCGAATCCCGCAGTGAATGCCTGCCGCACGGAAGCCCTTCGCGGCACAAACGCCGCCGTTGATGTAGGTCATATGATTATCCTTTCTTTTGCAGGGGGGAAACCCCTTTTTGCAAAAAGGGGTTTCCCC
>JAZNCR010000169.1:0-2457 GCA_045587605.1 Eubacteriales bacterium | reverse complement strand
CCAATGGTCGCCCCTACAGGGGATGGCGCGAACCTTATTGTAGGGGCGATCAGTGATCGCCCGCATACGGGACTAAACTACCTTCCTTTATCTTCCGTCGTATCCGGCGGCAAGGAAGCCGCCGCTCTCGCCGTCAGCGGTATCGCTGACCCAGAAGGCGTAGAACTCGCCGTCCTCGACGACGAAACGAATTGAGAAGTCCTTGCCCTGAAGCTCGCCCAGGTTCTTGCCGCTCGTAAAGGTCAGCTCGGTACAGGTCGAGTCACCCGAGAAGGGGTTGCACTCGTCAAGCGAGAAGCCGGGGATAACTTTGTTGTCCGTATCGCGGATCTCGGCACGGATGGATTTTGCCTTTGCGTTGATGAAGAGGCGGTCGTTTACCTCGTCGAAGCGCATCAGGCGGGTGATGACCTCGCCCGAGCCGTCAAGCGAAACGAAGCCGTCGCGGCGCATGGTGGCAAAGCCGAGCGAGCAGTTTTCAAGGTCGGTTCCGGGCATACCCTTTACACCGCGGTAACCGGTATAATAGAAGCGAAGCTCCTCTCCGACGATCACGCATACGGTATTGAGGGGATGCAGATAGCCGCAGTCCCACGTTGACGTATCGCGGGAGGATTCAAGGATCGCTTCACGGTCGGGGCGGGCATAATAGAAGCCGTCCCGGCTGTAGCCAAGATTGAGATTGGTGATTTTAGGAATTCCCGTTTCGCTTGCCACCGAATTGTCCGGGCCGAGATACATCTGGAACGCACCCAGCATAATGCTTTCATAAGCAATGGCGGACAGGCTGTACAGCTCGGGCGTGAAATTGGGCTGGCTTTGATGGCGGACGTCCTTTTTGTCGGCGCGCTGCCAAAGGTCTACACGGGGAAGGGCGGTGTAGTCGGTAATATCGAAAATATCCTTGCATTCGACGTAATCACGCGCACGCCCGATTTTGTAGTACCAGCGGCGCAGACTGAAGATCCAAGTCTTCCGGAAGGGGTTGTAGATCACGGTGGTGGCATCTCCGCAGGTCGGTCCCTCCTCGGAGAGCTTTCTCCAGGCCTGACCGTTGTCGGAGGAGTAAACGATGGTATGGTAGGTCTCCGCGTTTTCGTTATCGGGCGTCAGCTTGAGCCAGCTTGCGTTGTTGTAGCGAACCACGCAGAGGTATCGGGGATTTAGATCATCCGGCGTTTCGTTGCGCACGACGCTGGCATAGCCGCCGTTTGCATCGGGGAAGACGAGTACGGGGTAGGCATCCTCCTGATCCCAGGCAATGCCGTCGGGGCTCGAGAGATACATCAGCTTATTTCCGCGGGTGAAATAGAGCTCGTAAATACCCTTCTCGGCGTTGTAGAAGAAGCCGCCGTTTTTGGTGCGCATATCCTTGCCGGGAATTGCCATGACGGGGTTGCCTTCATATTCGACCGCCTTGTGCGCGGTGTGCTTGAGCGTCGTGGAGTCGATCAGAAAATCATCGACAAACAGCTGACGGCCGACGTCGATATCGACCACGTCGGGGTGATATCCGCCCTCGTCCGCATCCTTGAGATAGGGAACGTTGGCCTCGTCATACGAGAACGGATTCTCGGGCGGCCATACCTCGGGGAGACGAATGCCGTTGTAGAGCAGGCTCTCGTCCTCGGGCATCTCGACCTCGACGGGGGCATAGGGCTTGGTTTCCTTCGGCTGCGGTGCGGCCGTCGTGTCGGGAGCGGAGGTGGTATCGGGGGAGGCTGTCGTGTCAGCCGGGGTTGTCACGTCAACGGGGGAGTCATTGTTCGGATCGGTCGTGGGAGCCGAGCAGGCGGCCAGTGATCCGGCCAGCATAAGGAGGGCGAGGGCAGCACTGGCGGCGCGTTGAAACGGACGGTGCATATGATTTCTCCTTTTGTTTGGTCGTTTGGATATGAGAATGACTCAGATATCGGTTTATCGCGGCGCACGTCGGGGATAAGCCGATATCTCGGTCAGCCTCGTGGGGCTTTACGCGACGGAGCGCGGGAACGGGAAAGCTCCCGTTCCTGCGCTTGCGTACGTATGGTGAAAAAATTTTGTCTTCGTTCGATCAGACCTGAAGCAGATGCAGAGCGAAGCCGGCAATATCCTTCTTGAAGAAGACGCAGAGCAGACGTCCGTCGGGGAAGTACTTCGCATTCTCGTGGTCGAGCTCAATGCCCTTGGATTCGATGTAACGAATGGCGCGCTTGATGTCGGAGGTGCCGATGGCAATGTGACCCTTTGCACCGCGGCCGGGCTGCTTGAGCACCTCGAAGAGCTTGCCTGCGAAGTAGCAGCTGTTGTGCGGGATAACGGGCAGACCGAAGATGTGGGCGAGCAGCTCGGCGGTCTCCTTTGCCTCGTTGTCCGACTCGCAGTTCACGCCGACGTGAACGATGCGCATATCGAGCATTTTGTGCATTGCGGCAATGCAGCGCTCCTTGATCTCCTCAAACTTGCCTGCGGCGACCA
>JAZNCR010000168.1:0-2336 GCA_045587605.1 Eubacteriales bacterium | reverse complement strand
ATTGCGAAGTATTTTGGGTGAGACGGGGGACGGAGGAAGGGAGGCGCCTTTTGAAAAAGGCGCCTCCCTTCCTCGTCTCTGCGGCACGCCGCAGAGACTTCACCATCCCTCCGCGAAAACTTTCCATATGGACTTGTATTTTGCACAAAGGTATACCCACAATGCGCGTTGGCTCTTTTTTCGCTGTTTGTGTTTGGCTTGACAAACCCGCTCCCCTTATGCTATACTATCCTCACCCGGTGAGTTCGAAACCTTCCTCACCTAAAACAAAACTAAAGGAGCTTGCATATGTCCAGCCGTAACCGTACCCGTTCGCTCGTTTACGCGGCAATGATTGCCGCGCTTTACGTTGTCCTGACCTATATCATGCGGATATTTGGGCTTGACAGCGGTGCCGTTCAGCTTCGGCTGTCAGAGGCGCTGACTGTCCTGCCCTTTTTTACGTTCGCTGCCGTGCCCGGGGTGACCGTCGGATGCCTTCTGGCAAATATTCTCGTCGGCTGTGCGCCGTGGGATATTGTCTTCGGCACGCTTGCCACCCTGCTCGGCGCACTCGGCACGCGCGCACTTCGCCGCGCCCCGGCATGGCTGGCATCCCTGCCCCCGATTTTATCGAACACCCTCATCATCCCGCACGTGCTCCGTCTTGTCTATGGAGATATGACCCCGATCGGTTTTCTGACGTTAACCGTCGGTTTCGGCGAGCTTCTCTCGGCCGGTGTGTGCGGCACGATTTTGCTGTATGCCCTCAAGAAGTCGAGCTTCTTGCAGAGGAGATAACAAACAGAGAGTCCGCACAACGCAAATTGTGCGGACTCTCTGTTTCCTTTCTTTATTCAACCGACAACAGCTCTGCCGTCAGGCGGGCAATCGCGTCCTCCCGCGTTTCGGCTTCGATGGTACAGCCTGCGGCGCGGATGTGTCCGCCGCCGCCGAATCGGGCGGCCACGGCAGCGACGTCCGCTTTTGTGGAACGGAGCGAGACCCGCCAGCGCGGGGTATCGCCCAATTGCTTGAGCACGGCGGCAATCGCACAGCCCGCACGGACGCGGATCGCGTCGATCATCGTATCGGCGTCCTCGGCGCGCAGTCGGTTTTCTTCCCGCTCGGCATGGGTGAGGGAGGAGATAACGATTTCACCGTTTCGAAAAAGCTTGAGGTTGGACAGCGCCAACTGCTCACATTTGAGCACGGCCGCGGATTTTTCGTCAAAGAGACGGCGGAGCAGCTCGGCCGGGTCGATCACCGAGGCAATCCCGCAGTCGAGCAGCTCTGCGGCGGCGCGGTGGGTTGCGGCGGTGGTGTTATTGAACTTAAAGCAGCCTGAATCGGACGCAATTGCGGCAAAGAGACAGGCGGCCGTAAGCGGATCGGGTCGGCCATCGTCTGCTATGGCGCACAGAAGGGGCAGGAGAACCTCGCCTGCGGCCGCCGCATTTGCATCGATGCAGTGATCGGCATAGGGTGTACCGCTTGCGTGGTGATCAATCATGAGCACACAGCGCGGCAGAAGGGCGTCGGCGAGCGCACCTGCCTGAGGCAGAGCCGCCGTGTCAACCGTTACCACCGGTGCGTCGGCAAAGCGCTCGGGCATTGCCTCGGGCAAAACCGATTCCTGTACCGCACGTCCACCGAGCGAGAGCAGAAAGTGCAGGCGGTCGGGGACCTCGTCGGCACAGACACACCATGCGTCACACCCCCGTCGGGTCAACGCGTGCCGCAGAGCGAAGGCCGAGCCGACCGCGTCCCCGTCGGGGCGGACGTGAAACAGAATGCACACCCGCGAGAGCGCAGACAGCCGCTCGGCACTTTCCTCAATCGTCAGCTTCCGCATCGTCTTCCTGCTTTTCCGCGGGTCTTTCCCGCTCGATCTGATTGAGCAGAGTGGCAATATGCGCACCGTGCGCAATCGATTTGTCGTGCACAAAGGTCAGCTCGGGCGTGACGCGCAGATTCAGCGATTCGGCAATCCGACGGCGAATAAAGGGGGCGGCGGCGTTCAGTCCGCGCATGATCTCCTTCTCCTCACCCTGCATGAACGAAAAATATACCTTCGCAAATTTGAGATCGGGCGTGACGTCACAAGCGGTGACCGTCAAAAAAGCACCCGAAACACGCGGATCCTTTACCTCGCGAAAAATTGCCGAAAGCTCAGCCTGCATCGCATCATTGATCCGCGCACGTCTGTATCCTGCCATGGTGGTACCTCCAAAATAGAATTGTGATTGGTTTGCGGGGGAAGGGAGCCTTTTGAAAAAGGCTCCCTTCCCCCCCACCCCCATCCCGCGAAAACTTTCAAAAAAATTTTCCCGGAAAGTTTTTGAGGGGTCCCGGGG
>JAZNCR010000167.1:0-7705 GCA_045587605.1 Eubacteriales bacterium | reverse complement strand
ACGCCAAAGACGGTACAAGCAGTAGAGGTATGAATATCAATCCCGCCGGCAAAGGCATCAATCATCGTCTCGTCTCCCGAAATATCGGCAAGCAGACGGAGCTCGATCTGCGAATAGTCGGCATCAAGCAGAAGATAATTCTCATCCGTCGGCACAAAGAAACGCCGCAGTTCACGACCGAGCGCGGTACGGATCGGAATATTCTGCAAATTCGGATCCACCGAGGAGAGGCGGCCGGTTGCGGTACCGGTCTGATTGAAGGAGGTGTGTACCTTTCCCGCTTCATCCGCAACCCGCAAAAGACCGTCAGCATAGGTCGCGCGCAATTTGGCAACCTGACGGTAATCGAGAATATCCTCGATAATCGGGTGGAAGGGACGCAGGCGCTCAAGCACCTCCGCATTGGTGGAATAGCCCGTCTTGGTCTTTTTCCCCGCAGGCAGGCCAAGATGATCAAAGAGCACCTCGCCGAGCTGCTTGGGCGAATTGAGATTAAAGGTCTTTCCCGCAAGCGTATAGATACGCTCGGCGTATTCAGCCTCACAGCGTGCCAGAGCTTCGCCGAACGCGCGCAGGCCATCGCGATCAATTTTGAAGCCTCGGCTTTCCATATCGGCAAGAACGCGCGCCGTGGGGAGCTCAATCTCGTACATCAGTTGCGCTTCACCCGCATCAAGCAATCGCTTATCAAGCAGGGGATAAAGCGCGGCGATATACTGCGCGTCCACGATCTGCTCGGCATACTCTTCTTCCAGATAGCGATTCACCAGCCGCGGCATCGCGTAGCTGTCGGCAGAATCAAGCACGTATGCGGCAAGCATAACGTCATGTGCGCAATAGGCAAAATCGACGCCGCGGTATACGAGCTGATGACGCATTTTTTTAAAATCATGGCAGACAAGCCGTCTCGTATCATCGGCAAACAGGGGCGCAGATTCGGAGACGGAAAGTGACCAAAGACGATCATTTGCACAAAAGAAGACCGTCTCGGTTTCCGCGTCAAAGGAGACTGCGAGTGCAGTTTCAGCAGGAAGAGAGAAAAGCTCTTCTTTGCCTGCATCATCCACCGCAAACGGCTTTCTTGCGTTCGATTTCTCGGACGGTGTCAGCGCAAAGCGCTTCATCAGCGCGTGAAATTCGAGTTTTTCAAAAAGATCGCGGCAGCCGTCCCGATCCATGCCCGTATAGGTCATATCATCAAGCGAAGCATCAAGCGGAACGTCACGAAGAATGGTCGCAAGCTCGCGCGAGAGGAAGGCACTTTCTCTTCCCTGCTCCAGCTTTGCTCTGACCGATTTCGTCAGGTCCGCCTCTGCCATACCGGCATAGAGTGCATCGAGCGTTCCGTGCTCGGCAATCAGCTTCAGCGCCGTTTTTTCTCCGATCCCCGGGACACCGCGAATATTATCCGAGCTGTCCCCCATCAGTGCCTTGACGTCAACGAACTGATCGGGACGAACACCGTATTTTTCTATGAAGGCTGCCTCGTCAAAAACAAGTGTATCCTGATTGGTCGCCAAAAGAACACGAACAGAGCCTGCATCGTCGATCAGCTGCAGAGAATCGCGGTCACCCGTGAGAATATCGCATCCCATTCCGGCCGCACGCGCAGGGGACGCCATCGTACCGAGAATATCGCCTGCCTCGTAGCCATCCATCTCAAGCACCCGAAAACCGAGCAAAGCCGCCGCTTCCTTCGCATAGGGCAGCTGCACGGCAAGCTCCTCGGGCATTCCCTTTCGGTTGGCCTTGTATTCGGCGTACCGCAGGTGGCGGAAGGTTGGCGCCTTACGGTCAAAGGCAATGGCACAGGCATCGGGCATACTCATCTCGAGGTGGCGGGTCAGAATGGTAATCATGCCATACACCGCATTCGTGCAGAGCCCGTCGTTCGTCGTCAGCATACGCACACCGTAGAAGGCACGGTTGAGAATACTGTTGCCGTCAACCACAAGCAGTTTTTTCATGGGCTTACCTCCCCGTCTCCCCGCTGTGTCAACAGAGGGTCTTCAAGAATTTTTCCATGCGCGCAAGCGCTTCGGTGATATGTTTGATGGAATATGCGTAAGAAATACGGGCAAAGCCCTCTCCCCCGGGCCCAAACGCCGTTCCGGGGACAATGGCAACCTTACCTTCGCGCAGAAGCCGCTCACAGAATTCTTCGCTGTCAAGCCCAAATCCGCTGATCTTGGGAAAAACGTAGAACGCCCCCTCGGGCTCAAAGCATTCAAGACCGATCTCCCGCAGTCCATTGACAATATAGCGGCGGCGGCGATCATATTCGGCGCTCATTTCGGCAACGTCCTCGTCACCGTTCCGCATGGCCTCGATGGCGGCAAGCTGGCTGGTAGTCGGCGCGCACATAATGGCATATTGATGGATCTTCAGCATTTGTACGGCAAGAGGAGCAGGTGCGGCAATATACCCGAGCCGCCAGCCCGTCATGGCATATGCCTTTGAGAAGCCGCTGGCCAGAATCGTCCGCTCGGCCATGCCGTCAATATTGGCGATGGAAACATGAGAGCGTCCATAGGTCAGCTCCGCGTAAATTTCATCCGAAAGAACCAGAATATTCGTCCCGCGCAGAACCTCGGCAATTCCCTCAAGATCCTCACGCGTCATGATCGCGCCGGTGGGATTATTCGGGAAAGGAAGAACAAGCAGCTTGGTCTTCGGTGTAATGGCCGCGCGGAGGTCTTCGGGGGTAAGCTTGAAATTGTCCTTCGCCTTGGTCTCAAGATAAACCGGAACGCCGTGGCACATTTCCACAAGCGGTCCGTAGCAGACGAAGCTCGGTGTAGGGACGATCACCTCGTCCCCCGGCTCGATCAGCGCGCGCAGAGTAATATCAATGGCCTCGCTTCCGCCGACGGTCACCACAATCTCGTCCTGTGCCGAGTAGGAGAGGCGAAAACGGCGGTCAAGATATTCGGCAATGGCACGGCGGAGATCGAGCGTACCTGCGTTTGAGGTATAATAAGTCTTGCCCTGTTCCAGACTTGCAATTCCCGCCTCGCGGATATGCCAGGGGGTTGCAAAATCGGGCTGTCCGACAGTAAGTGCAACGACATCCTGCATATTTTCAAGCAGATCGAAAAATTTGCGGATGCCGGATGGCTTGATCTCCTTTACAGTTCGGGAAAGAAGAGATGCGTAATCCATTAGATGATATTCCCTCTTTCGTCAACCTCGACCGTACCGTATACAACGCCCTTATCCTTGTATTTGCGCAGGATAAAGTGGGTAGCGGTTGCCTGAATATACTCGAGAGGAGCGAGCTTCTGTGCAACGAAGTAAGCAACCTCGCGCATCGTCTTTCCCTCGATGAAGACAGCAAGATCAAAGCTTCCCGACATCAGATACACGCTCTGCACCTCGGGATAGCAGTAGATCTTTTCAGCGACCTTATCAAAGCCGCGGTCACGCTGGGGGGTTACCTTAAGTTCAATCAGCGCGCTGACGTATTCTCTGTCGGTTTTATCCCAGTCAATGATGGTCTTATAGCCGAGGATAACCCCGTCTTTTTCATATTGACGAATCAAATCGCGCACGTCACCGACCTCTTTTTCGCACATCACGGCAATCTGTTCGGGGGTCAGGGTTGCATCATCCTCCAGCATTTTCAGAATCTGATCCATATCAATTTATCTCCTTTCGGGATTTCATCTCAATTTTCTGCATGATACTCTCATACGAGAGCCCATATTTGGCCGCAATATCGCGGGCATAGCTCTTTCCGTCCGGTTTGGCACGGTTGATTTTGAAGGATCTCCTTCCCTCCTCAATTCCGGCAACCAAGGTATCAATTTTTCCGCCGCCGAATTCGGCAGTACGGGCATTGATCCGATCAATCTCGGCGGCAAGCTCGTGCAGATGCGTCGAGAACAGGCAGCGGCAATGGGCACGGCTGAGTCCCGCCAGCACCTCGGTTGCGATGGCCGCCCCCTCAAAGGAGCCGGTAGAGGAGAGGGATTCATCGAGCAAAACGAGGCTTCGGTCGGTCAGTCGGTCGAAAATGTCATTAAGCCGCACACATTCCTCACCAAGTCTTCCCTTGTCGATGGTATCCGAGGTAATGCTCGGGAAATGCGTGAATATCCCGTCGCAGGGGGAGATTTCAGCCCGCTCGGCAGGCACGCAGAGACCAAGCTGCATCATGGCCTGTGCAAGACCGAGCGCACAGGTAATGACCGATTTTCCGCCTCGGTTCGGACCGGAAAGTACGTAAATCGAGGCGTTTTCGTCAAAAATCAACTCGTTTGTGACGATTTCGTCCTCCACCTTGAGGGCGACCGCAGGATTATAAAGCCCCCATGCGCGGAAGCCGCGCTCGGATGCGGGCAGAATGGTGGGCGTGCAGAGCCTGCAGTTTCGGGCAAGCAAATCCTCCATCAGCCGCGTCCCTTTGACGAGAAGCTCTATTTCGGGCATCAGGTTAAGCAGAAAGTCGGTGTTTTCAAGCACATAGCTCTGGACGATCTTCTTCCAAGAACGGAGCGACGATTTATAGATCTCGTTAATGGCAGAGATAAAGGCAAGACTGAGCGCCATTTTCTGATCCTCGGTCTGCCGCTTGCCGAACGGAACGAGGCTGGCAATACAGGTATAATCGTCATTTTTGAAATCAAGGCGGAGAATCTTCTCAAGGACGTCTCCCGACTTGAAGGGCTCGTTATTGATGGAAAGCACACCCGCGTTTTTCGGACGAAGCTGTGCGTCAAGATTGACACCGACCGTCACGCTCTTGATCTCACGGACGCGCGAGGTCAGCTCGGTCAGCTTGCGATTGAGATCGCGATAATAATCGCTCTCGGCAAGCTCGATGATCCGATCGGCCAGCGTGGAGAAGGCACGTCCGGTCAGCTTCGGACGAAGGGTGCTCAGCGTTCTGTGCAGAGTCTCAATGCTGGAAATATAAAGCTCAATCTCGGTAATACTGAGCAGATAAGACTCAGTATCTCCGCTGTCAGCCTCGAGTCTGCGCAGCTCAATCACGTCACCGAGAATCGGCATCAGATCGGTCAGCATCTCACCAAGCTCTCTGTGTGCGAGCATATCGGAGAAGGTTTCGGTGCGGTAGGCAATTACCGCAGGGTCTGCCGTAAAATATTCACACAGATCACTGTTTTTGAGATCAATCAACTCACCGAGGCCAAGCAGCTCCACAACCTCGGCGTCAACGTCCGGACGGTCGCTGCCGCTGTGATGGCGGCGCTGGCTTTCAGCATCGGGATAAAGCAGGCTGAAATTGGTAAGATCCACGGTAATCAGTCCTTTCTTTCGTCTGTATCGGTTGCATTTGCCCCGATGAAATGGATATATGGCTTTCCGCCGCGATAGGTAACAACAGAATTGAAGCCGCAGCGGCGCACAAGCGAGATGGCCGCATCAAGGCCGCCCGCTACGTCAGTCGGGCAATGCGCATCCGAGCCAAGGGTAATCAGTTCACCGCCGACCGAGTGATAGAGGCGAAGGATCTCCTCATCAGGCATGGTAAAGCCCAGGTTCGCGCGTAAGGTCGAATAGTTCACCTCAAGTGCCACGCCGCGCGCGATCATCTCGGCAAACAGCCGCTCAAGAGCCGCACGGTGCTGCATGAGTGAAATGCTTCGCCCATCCCGCGCCATATAACGGCAGGGGTAGGTCAGATGCGCCAATGCGTGAACGCCAGAGAAGCGGACAACGTCAAGCGCCGCCTCGAGTGTACGGGCAAAGAGACTGTCAAGCAAGGCATCGGGCATATCGGAAAAGCGCATAAAATAGAAATCGGGGACTGCAGGCAGATTATGCAGAGAACCGAGCACGAAATCAAAGCCGCCCGCCGCCAGAATTTCCGCCGCAGCATCGGGATATTCGCTCGGCTGTCCAAGCTCAATCCCCCAGTTGACAATCAGCCGTCCGGCATACTTTTCCCGTGCGGACATAACCTCCTCACGCGCCTGCGCAAGGGGGAGGGCGGGATAAAGCCCCTCAAGCTCACCATTGACGTCACAATGATCGGTAAAGGTAATTTCCGCAAGCCCCGCATGGATTGCCGCGCGGCAGATTGCATCGGCTGTCGCATCGGGTGCTCCGTCAAAGGAGAGGTGCGTATGGAGATGGCTGTCACAGAGATACATAAACGGTTTCCCTTCAATCCATATAGATATTTTATTATATCACAAATCACGCAAAGATGGAAGAGATTTTTCAAATTTTTCTTGCGAATCCTGCTTTTCTGTGATAAAATGAAACCAAATCGTATTTATTTCAAAAAAGAGGACAAACACCGTCATGTCTCACATTCCGCTCTACTGCTCAACCGGAACAATTATCGGCCGTGTCAACGGGTACGATTACCGTCATATTCTGCGCATCATGCCCCCGCTTATCGCGTCGGTCCCGCTTGACGGGCTAGAATTGATGATGCTTCCCGCATACACCGACAAGCTGACCGAAATGGCACGAGAATTCCGCGCGGCAGAGCTTCATTTTCCCATCATTCATGCCGACAAGGAGGTCGGTACTCTGCTCAGTCAAGGCGTCGCCCGAGGTGCGGCAGGACTTGCCGACTGCGGACGTGCGCTTCGTCTGTTCGAGGTCAGCTGTGAGATGGGTATGCGTGTCGGCGCAAGACAAATCGTCCTGCATCTGTGGGGCGGCCTCGATTCGGATGCGCATCTGGCACTGAACCTCGACTACCTTGCCCGACTTCGGGGGCGGGCACTTGCCTCCGGACTTGAGGTATTAATTGAAAACGTACCCTGTACAACCGCCGATCCGATGACCAATCTGGGAATCATTCACCACACCTTCCCCGATCAGCGCTTTGTCTTTGACACCCGGTTTGCCGCCTTCCATCGCCAGCTGAACGCCCTTACAGATACCCCCTGGCTGATCGGCGACCGCCTCGCGCATTTGCACGTCAGCGATCTCCGCGGCGGCGCAGAGCGCGACTTCTCCCGCCTGCGCCCCATTCTGCATCCGGGCGAGGGGGAAATCAACTTCTCTGCCCTGCTCTTATCCCTCATCGACCGTGAATACGGCGGCTCAGTTACGCTGGAATCCCCCGTCATGCACGAAGGAGGATTTGATCTTCCGCGGCTTAAGGCATCCCTTTGCGCACTGCGTACCATTCTTGACCGTAAAACCGATGAAAAAGGAGAAGAATATGCAGACCTTCATTGACCGTAATTTTTTACTCACCACAAAAACAGCCCGACTGCTTTATCATTTCTACGCCAAACGCCTTCCCATCGCCGACCGCCTGATGCGTTTTTCGGCTGAAGAGATAGAGGCAGACCGCGTATACAATAACATCAGCGAATTTTGGCTCGGCGGGGAAAGCGGACGAAGAATCCTTCGGCTCTGCGGTGCGGATGACGCCTTTCTCAGCAAAGCACCTTCCGATTACGATTGCTTCCGACTGCTATGCACCGCAATGCCCGGATTGGTTGGAAATTCAATCCACCATCTCTGCCATCTTTCTCTTCTGTATGATTTCGATTGTTCCCTCCCGCTCACCCCCGATACCTGCGCGAAAATCTGGTCGCTGACCGCCGAGCGGCTGGCAAACGAGCCTGTCTCTCTCTCGCGCGTCCTTGCTCGCCGCCGCGCCGAGCAGATCGGAAGCCTTGCTGACCCGAAGCTGTCTTTATGCAAGGCAAAACGGGTCTTTGCCCCCTTCGGTTCGGAAATACCTGACATCACGCATCCCGAATTTTCC
>JAZNCR010000166.1:0-3985 GCA_045587605.1 Eubacteriales bacterium | reverse complement strand
AGGGTAGGGCTATGCCCGAAAATGAAATACCACCCGCTATGCGGGTGGATTTTTATTGGATTATTTTGTGTAGCTTTCTACAATTGCGCTTGCCCCGTCGGTCGAATTGCTCGTACACCAAATGACCGTCGTTCCAATGCGTACAAGAAGCGCACCGTCGATGCGGGGGCACTGATCGGGAGCATAGGTTGCGTAGAGCGCGCTGAAGGTCGTTTGGTGTGTCTCAAGCTGACCGTAAATCTCTTGGGCTGTCTTTTCGTCTGCAGCGGTAATGACCGCGATTTCGTCTGCCGCGTCTCCTGCCGTTGCATAAGCGTAGGCTGAGGTATAGGGCAGGGTAATGCCGAAGGTCGAGGTGATCATCTCTGCATCCAGCGGATAAAGATCGGTGCTGTAGATGTCGGCCGAATAAAGTGCTTCTGCCAGTGCGGCGGGATCTGTAACCGTCTTTTCCTGCGCGCAGGAGAAGAGCGAGAGGCAGAGAAGCAAAGCGAGGAGAAGGGGAAGGATTCTTTTCATGTGTGTCTCCTTTTCGGATTACGGAATCGGGTGAGAACGGATGTATTCGCAGAGCGCGAGATTCTGCTCCTTGCGCAGATGAATGCCGTCGTTGGCATAGCCGTTCGGTAGATAGCCCGTCTCATCGGCGAAGGCCTCGTAGCAGTTCAGAAAATATACGCCTGCCTCTTCGGCTAAACGGAGGAGAATATCGTTGTATTCCCGTACACGGAGATTGGCTTGGTCATTTGAGTCGACCCCAATCACGATCGCGTTCTTGCCGACCGGAATCAGCGCCATCAGCACGATCTCTGCATTCGGGCATAGCCGTCTGATTTCTGCAAGCTGTGTACGGTAGGAGGTTTCGAATTTCTCGGTCGAACGCCAGCCGAGTTCATTGAGCCCGAGCCAAATGTAGATTTTTTCGCCGAAGGGCTCTTCTGTCAGCGCATCAAGAATGGAAATCGTCTGCGCCTCGCCGCTCGGCTTGGTGCGTGTGATGAATTTCTTGGAGCTCACGCCGTCAATGGAGAGTCCGCGGTCAGCGTAAAAGCTGGCTCCGTATCCGCCCGTTGCAATCTGCAGTCCTTGGGTGCGCGAATCTCCGATGAAGAGAATCGATGTGAAGTAATCCTCTCCGACCGGTGTTTCAGCCTTTGGGAGAATGGTTATCTTCGGCTGCGGTGTATTCGTTTCGGGCGGATCGGTTTCGGTAGGCGAAGCTGTTTCCGGCGCCTGCGATGAGGTCAGGGCAGGGGAGCTTGTCTCGGCTGGTGTAAGAGGGGACTCGCTTGTATCAAACGGGTACGGATCAATTGTGGTTTGCGGCGGGATGATCATCGCATGCAGAAGAAAAATCAGCGCAGCGGCGGCGGACAAGGTAATAAGAAGGGAAATCATGATAAATGCGGGGGAAGCACGGCGGATATTCTGTTTTTTTCGCATGAGATGAATCACCTCTTTTCCATGCTGAGATACATATCATTATATCACGAAAGCAATCCTCTTGCAAGGGGAAGGACAAATTTTTTTCTGTGATATAAAGATGCAGAGAAGAAGAGGAATGTTCCGTCGGAGAAATCTTTTGCTTGACTTTTTTTGGATGATGGGCTATACTTTAGTTGTTCAAATGTATCCGACGGCTGTACTGCCCGACGCAGTGCGGCCGTTCGAGTCCAACAGAGCAGGAGAAAAAGGATGAACCAAAAGATTGCGTCAATCCTGAAGTCGGTTTCCAAGCCCGGTCGTTACAGCGGCGGCGAATACGGAGAGACAATCAAGGATAAAGAAAAAATCAAGTGCCGCTGGGCGTTCTGCTTTCCGGATACTTATGAGATTGGAATGTCGAACCTCGGCGTGCGGATTCTTTACGGTGCGCTCAACCGCGAGGAGGACGTTTGGTGTGAGCGCGTTTATGCGCCGTGGGTCGATATGGAAGAGAAGATGCGCCGAGAGCAAATTCCCCTTTGGGCGCATGAGAGCGGTGATGCGGTAAAGGATTTTGATATTGTCGCCTTCACCCTGCAGTATGAGATGTGCTATACCAACGTGCTGATGATGCTCGAGCTTGCCGGAATTCCCCTGCTCGCGGCTGAGCGCAGCGAGGATGATCCCATCGTGATCGGCGGCGGCCCCTGCGCCTATAATGCCGAGCCGGTGGCAGACTTTTTTGATGTGTTCAGCATCGGCGAGGGTGAAGAAGCGCTGGTCGAGTTTTCCCGTCTCTATATTGAAATGAAGCAGAACGGCACCTATACCCGTCAGGCCTTCCTGCACGCGGCGGCCAAGCTGCCCGGCTTCTATGTTCCCTCGCTTTATACGGTAAGCTACAACGAGGACGGAACGATCAAGGCGTACACTCCCGTGTATGATGATATTCCGACGAAAATCACCAAGCGCATCATCCCGGATATGGACCGCGCCTATTTCCCTGAAAAGGTTGTCATGCCCTATATCGAAACGGTGCATGACCGCATCATGCTTGAGGTGTATCGCGGGTGCATCCGCGGATGCCGCTTCTGCCAGGCGGGGATGATCTATCGCCCCGTCCGCGAAAAGACCCCCGAGGTGCTCGATCGCCAGGCACGCGATCTTTTTGCCTGCACGGGATACGATGAAATTTCGCTCACCTCGCTCAGCATCAGCGACTATACTGAGCTTGAGGAGCTGACCGACCGTCTGCTCAGCTGGACGGAAGGGGAGACCGTCAATCTTGCGCTGCCCTCCCTTCGCGTGGACAGCTTTACGCGTGAATTGATGGAGCGCATTTCCACCGTGCGAAGCGGTTCACTCACCTTTGCCCCCGAGGCGGGAACCCAGCGTCTGCGGGATGCCATCAACAAAAACGTGCTTGAAGAAGATCTGATGCGTGCCGTCAAGGTAGCCTTTGAAGCGGGGAAAACGCAGGTCAAGCTTTATTTCATGATGGGTCTGCCCACCGAGACGCACGAGGACCTTGAGGGAATTGCCGAGCTTGCCGAGAAGGTAGTTGAGGCATACTATGCCAATCCCAACCGCAACAAGGGTAAGCACCCGCAGGTCACCATCAGCGTCGCCTGCTTTATTCCCAAGCCCTTTACGCCTTTCCAGTGGGAAGCACAGGACACGATGGAAATGCTGCGAGACAAGCAGGCATATCTCAGCGAATGCATCACAAACCGTCATGTCCGCTATCATTATCACGATGCGCGCACCTCGCATATCGAGGCGGTTTTTGCACGCGGTGACAGAAAGCTTGGCCGTGCTCTGCTTGAGGCCTGCCGCCGCGGCTTCCATTTCGACGCGTGGGAAGAGCATTTCAATTACGATAATTGGCTCTCGGTGTTTGCTGACTGTGGGATCGATCCCGCCTTCTATGCCAACCGCACGTGGGGGACCGATGAGGTTCTGCCGTGGGAGATCATTGACTGCGGCGTAAAGCGCGAATTTTTCCTGCGCGAGCGGGAAAAGGCTTACGCCAGCACCACTACGCCAAACTGCCGTCAGGCCTGCTCGGGCTGCGGCGCAAATCAACTCGGAGGTGAACGCACGTGCTGTCCAAAATGCAAGACCTGATGCCGATCGACCCGCCGCGCACCGTGCGGATTCGGTTCCGCAAGGTCGGAAAGCTGCAGTATATCTCGCATCTTGACCTGCAGCGAACCATGCAGCATTGCATCAAGCGCTCGGGTATTCCCGCGTGGTATACGAAGGGGTTTAATCCTCACTATAAGTTGGTTTTTGCGCTCCCGCTGTCTGTCGGTGCAGAGAGCGAATGTGAATTGCTTGATCTGCGGATTGACCGCGAAATTGACGACACCGAGATCCTGCGCCGCTTCAACGAAACGGTGACCGAGGAGCTCGGCGGTATCGAAGCATATACCCCGACGACTAAATTTTCGGACATTGCGTGGGCAGAATACGCCGTCACAATCTGCGGCAAGGCAGTCAAGGCCGACGCGGCTGAACGCGCAGAAGCGCTTCTCACCACCTCGCCGCTGATGATGAT
>JAZNCR010000165.1:0-6768 GCA_045587605.1 Eubacteriales bacterium | reverse complement strand
ATCATCACCTTTATGAAAATCCGCAAGAATTGGAGGTGGTAATGAGAGAATATATTCACTTTTATAACGAGGAGCGACCGCATAGAAAATTGAACATGAAAACTCCGCTTCAATTTGAAACGGAGTTCTTTAAACATTCTTAGAAAAAAGAAGATTCCCACTCTCGACTCCGATTGTTACGGGGTTCTAAAGTGGGAACCTATTCATTGGTTGCGGGGGTGGGATTTGAACCTCACGACCTCCGGGTTATGAGCCCGACGAGCTACCAGGCTGCTCTACCCCGCGGTATTGGTGCCGGAAACCGGGATCGAACCGGTACGATACTTTCGTATCACGGGATTTTAAGTCCCGGGCGTCTGCCAGTTCCGCCATTCCGGCGAGGACTGCCGCGCACACTCGTTGAGTGCCTATATAGTATAACACCCTTTCCTCCGTTTGTCAAGAGGTTTATGAAAAAAATTCCCGTCGGACGGCAAAATGCGTTCGACGGGATTCGTGCCTCGGGGTTTTTTTCTCGTATTTTACTTCTTCTCCCTACGGTCAGACAGGGGGACGTGGGGCATATTCCAGCGGTAGTGTGCAGCAAGCAGGCGGATGGTGACGATCACGGTGACCGTAAGCGGCAGCGCGACCACGACGGGGAGTCCGAGGGATACCGAGAAATAATAGAGCATCGAGCCAAGGATAGCCGCGACTGCATAAACGTGCTTGCGGAAAATGGCGGGCACGCTGGCGACAAAAACGTCGCGAAGCAGACCGCCGCCGACTGCTGTAATGGTACCAATAAAGACGGCGAGAAAGCCGTTTTCCTCCATCTCTCCGCCAAGCACCGCGTCAACGCCGACGATGGCAAAGATACCGAGCCCGAGTGCGTCAAAAAAATTAATGATACGAGCGAGCCGCTCGCTGTGGAGGTCAATGCGGTCGCCGAGAAAATAGGCGAGGAAAAAAACGGTGAGCGAGACGATCACGGCGAGGAGTGCGTAGATCGGATTGATAAAAACCATGGGCGGATGATGACCGATCATAACGTCGCGAAGCATACCTCCCCCGACTGCTGTGATCGCGCCCAGCACGAGCGCACCGAACAGGTCAAGGTTACGGTCAATGGCAACGAGCACACCCGAGACGGCGAATGCTGCAACACCGATCAGCTCGGCGATAAAAATCAAGGTCTGTGCGTTCATACTGCACCTCGAATTTTGACGAAATTTATGCCTGCTCCTCGGCAAGAAGCTTCTGTCCCATCAGCACACCCATGACCGACGCCATCATAAGCCCGCGCGTCCAGCCGCTGGAGTCACCCAGGCAATGCAGGCCGCGGAGGTTGGTATTGAGATCGGTATCCATTTTCACGCGGTTGGAATAGAACTTCAGCTCGGGGGAATAGAGCAGGGTCTCGCGCGAGTCAAAGCCGGGAACGACCTGGCCGACCGCCGTGATAAAGTTGATAATATTGGTCATGGCGCGGTAGGGCATGGCGGCGGTGATGTCGCCCGCGACCGCATCGTGCAGGCTGGGGCGGACGTTGGACCGGGAGAGCTCCTTCGGCCAGGTCCGTTTTCCGTCGAGAATATCGCCGAAGCGCTGGACAAGGATATGGCCGTTGCCCAGCATATTGGTCAGCTCCCCGATCTTCTGCGCATAGGCAATGGGCTGATTGAAGGGAACAGAGAAATTATGCGAGCAGAGAATGGCGAGATTGGTGTTATCCGACTTCTGCTCCTTATAGGAATGTCCGTTGACGACAGCAAGGTCGTTATCGTAGTTTTCCTGGCTGACGACGCCGCCCGGATTCTGACAGAAGGTACGGACCTTGTTTTTGAAGGGAAGCGGATAGCCGACGAGCTTTGACTCATAGAGTGCCTCGTTGATTTCCTCCATGACCTCGTTGCGCACCTCAACGCGCACGCCGATATCAACCGTTCCCGGCTGATGGGCAATCCCGTGCGCCTGGCAGATATGCTCGAGCCAGTCAGCACCGCGGCGGCCGGTGGCCACGACGGTATGGGAAGCGAAGATCTCGATCGGCTCGCCCTTGCCCGTGACCGACTCGACCTCAACGCCGATGCAGGCATCGCCGTCAAGAATGAGGTTGGTGCACTGATGGGCGAACAGAATCTCCACGCCTGCCTCGATCAGAGTCTGCTGGATGGCATAATAAAGCTCCTGCGCGCGCTCGGTGCCGAGGTGGCGGATCGGGCAGTCGACCAGCTTCAGGCCGGCACGAATGGCACGGCGGCGAATCTCCTTGATTTTATCGGGATTGCTTACGCCCTCGATGTGGGGATCGGCACCGAATTCGAGATAAATTTGATCGGTATAATCGATCAGATCCTGCGCCAGGTCCGCACCGATCAGCTCAGGCAGTGCACCGCCCACCTCATAGCAAAGCGAGAGCTTGCCGTCCGAGAATGCGCCGGCACCCGAGAATCCGGTCGTGATATGGCAGGAGGGCTTGCAGTTAACACATTCGCGTCCGCCGACCTTGGGACAGCGGCGGCGCTCAATCGGCTGACCCTTTTCAACGATCACAATTTTCTTTCTGCTTCCTCGACGAACCAACTCAAGCGCGGTGAAGATACCGGCAGGTCCTGCACCAACGATAATCAAATCACAATTTTGACGCATCACAAACTTCCTTTCTATCTGATCAAACAAAAAACTCTGTCGGCACAAGGTCGACAGAGTTGTACCAATCCATTATACAAGATTGGGCGTATTTTGTCAAGAGGGATTTTCTGCACGGTCTGCAAAACGCGCTCTCATGCGATGGCGGATGAAAAACGGTATATAGGGCAGCGCGTGGATCAGAAGGTATGCCGCATAGACAAGCAGGATCGAGAGCAGATCGGGCAGGGCACGCCCGAGGGGAGCAAAAATAAAAGATTCGAGCTTAAAAAACATATAATCGGAATCAATAGGCGAAAAATTCACGAGATTTGCGACGACCGAAACGGCAAGAAAGGGAATGGACGGGATGAACAAATCCCGCCACGACGCGGCGTCGGTATAGGTATGATAGCCCGAGCGGAGCATGGTGAGCGCACAGAAGACAATTGCTCCGTGATAAAGGAAGGTATGAAATCCGGCAAAGGAAATGCAGGAATAGTTGCCGAGAATATTGGCGGGATAAACGAAATTCACGATTCCGCCCACCAGTCCCAGCGAGCAAATATAGCCGCAGGCGGCGCGGCGAACCGGTCCCCTTCCTGCGGCGGCAAAGGGCAGCGCATAGAGAAAGATACTGCAGGGATAGAGCGGAAGAACCCCCTGCCACTCAATACCAATCGTTTCCCCCGAGCAGCTCTCCCAGGCGATTTTGGCAATCTCGAGGATGACAAGCACACCCCACAGCCAAAGAAAGAGACGGCGAAGCTGCTTTTCGTTTTTTTTCGCCATGGAAAAGGAGAGCAAAAGCACGGCCGCCGTCAGAAAAAGTGAGAAGAACAAATGCAGGGGCGTAAAGAGCGTCCCGGGAAGCAGATGTGCATCGGGAAGAAAATCCTTATGACGAAAAAAGTTTTCGAGCAAATCGGCAAATGACCACATGGCAGCGACATACCTCCATACGCATTTCAGTCTTACCGATTCATTGTAGCACAGCGCGGGGAAGAAGTCAAGCGTCCGGGGGAAAGCTAAAAATTTTGGCAAAAAATGACCGTCCCGAAAATAATTTGGGAAAGTTTCGCCTGTCCGCTTGACGGGAGGCGAAAAATGGTGTATAATAAAATACGCTTTGATACGACTGACGGGTTTCGCGGGATACCGCGGGGGAGTATCAGGGTTATTTATGCCGACCGTCTGGGCGATTCGATGCGTAGCACCGGATCGCTCTTTTTGTTGTTACAGACCATACAGGAGGAAACAGAAATGGAACATCAGAATTGGAACGGATTTAAGACAGGCGTATGGCAGGACGAGATCAACGTTCGTGATTTCATCCAGCAGAACTATTCCGCATATACGGGAGATGCCGAATTTCTGGCAGGACCCACGCCCAGAACTGAGGCGCTGATGAAGAAGGTCGAGGACCTCTTCAAGCTGGAGCGCCAGTACGGCGGTGTAGTAGATATTGACACGGCAACCGTATCCTCGCTGACGAGCTACGCACCCGGATATATTGATAAAGAAAATGAACTGATTGTGGGTATGCAGACCAACCGCCCGCTCAAGCGCGGGGTCAATCCCTTCGGCGGTATGCGTATGGTCAAGCAGGCCTGTGAGGCATACGGCTACAAGCTTTCCCCGAAGGTTGAGGAGGAATTCCGCTTCCGCACCACCCACAACGACGGCGTTTTCCGCGCCTATACCGACGAGATGCGTCAGGCACGGAAGTGCCACGTCATCACCGGTCTGCCCGATGCCTACGGCCGCGGCCGTATCATCGGTGACTACCGCCGTGTGGCGCTCTACGGCGTGGACCGTCTGATCGCCGAAAAGAAAAAGGACAAAGCGGCACTGGCGGGCGGCAATTTCGACGCCGAGCAAATCCGCCTGGATGAGGAGCTTTTCCAGCAGATCGCATTCCTCGGCTACCTCAAGGAAATGGCCGCCATGTACGGCTATGACATCAGCCGTCCCGCCGCCGATACGCGGGAGGCCATTCAGTGGACCTATTTTGCCTATCTTGGCGCAATCAAGGAGCAGAACGGTGCGGCCATGTCGCTCGGCCGTGTCTCCACCTTCTTTGATATTTATATTGAGCGCGACATCGCACGCGGCACGCTGACCGAAGAAGGTGCACAGGTGCTGATGGACGACTTCGTCATCAAGCTCCGCATTGCCCGCCATCTGCGCACCCCCGAATACAACGAGCTGTTCGGCGGTGACCCGATGTGGATCACCGAGGCGGTCGGCGGCATGGGCGAGGACGGCAGAACGCTGGTCACCAAAAACAGCTTCCGTATGCTCAACACCCTCTACACCCTCGGCTCCTCTCCCGAGCCGAACCTGACCGTGCTCTGGTCGACCGCCCTGCCCGGCGGCTTTAAGGAATTCTGCGCCAAGGTCTCGGCCGACACCGACTCGATCCAGTATGAAAACGACGATCTCATGCGCCCCATCTACGGCGACGATTACGCCATTGCCTGTTGTGTATCGGCCATGCGGATCGGTAAGCAGATGCAGTTCTTCGGCGCGCGCTGCAACCTCGCCAAGCTTCTGCTGATCGCCATCAACGGCGGCTACGATACCACCTCGCAGATGCATATCGGCCCGCAGATGCCGGTCATGGAGGGCGATAAGCTTGACTTTGCCGAGGTTATGGCACGCATGGAGACCTACGTGGCGTGGCTGAGCCATCTCTACGTCAACACCATGAACGTCATTCACTATATGCACGACAAATACGCTTACGAGAAGACCCAGATGGCCCTGCACGACACGAACGTCGGCCGCTTTATGGCCTTCGGTATCGCAGGTCTGTCGGTCGTGGCCGACTCGCTGAGCGCCATCAAATATGCGTCCGTCTCTCCCGTCAAGGACGAGAACGGCTTCATCGTCGGCTTTGACACCACGGGTGAATTCCCCAAATACGGCAACGACGACGACCGCGTTGACCTCATCGCGCGGGATATGTGTCACCTCATGATCACCGAGCTGCGCAAGACCCCCGCATACCGCGGTGCCGAGCACACCCTGTCGGTGCTGACCATCACCTCGAACGTCATGTACGGCAAGAACACCGGTGCCACCCCCGACGGACGTCCCGCCTTCGCGCCCTTCGCACCGGGTGCGAACCCGATGCACAACCGCGAGGAGAACGGCGCGCTTGCCTCCCTCAACTCGGTGGCTAAGATCAGCTACGACGACTGCCGCGACGGCATCTCGAACACCTTCTCGATCACCCCCGACGCGCTCGGACAAACCGCCGAGTCGCGCATCCAAAACCTCGTTCGGATTCTCGACGGATACTTTGCCAAAATGGCGCACCACATCAACGTCAATGTCCTCAACCGCGAAACACTGCTGAAGGCTTATGAGAATCCCGAGGCATATCCCAACCTGACCATCCGCGTCTCGGGCTATGCGGTAAACTTCGCTAAGCTTTCCCGCGAGCAGCAGCGCGAGGTCATCAGCCGAACCTTCCACGAATCGGTATAAGCCGATGGAGGGACGCATCCACTCGATCCAGAGCATGGGCACGCTGGACGGACCCGGCGTACGCTTTGTGGTTTTCTTTTCCGGCTGCCATCTGCGCTGCGGCTGCTGTCACAACCCCGATACGTGGGATATGACGGCAGGCAAGGTGTATACGGCGCGCGAGATCGTTGACCGCGCCCTGCGCTATCGCGAATATTTCGGCCGTGACGGAGGTATCACCCTCTCGGGCGGCGAGCCCCTTCTGCAGGCGGGATTTGCCGCGGAGATCTTCTCGCTCTGTCACGCCGAGGGAATTCACACCTGTCTTGACACCTCGGGCAGTCTCATGGGCGAGGACGTGTCCCGCCTGCTGGACGTGACCGACCGCGTTCTGCTTGATCTCAAGTATACCAATGACGGCGATTACCGCCGGTACGTCGGCTGCGGGCTTGACGCACCCCTGCGTTTCCTTGCCGAGCTTGATGCGCGGCATATCCCGACCACCCTGCGGCAGGTGACGATTCCGCCCCTCAACGACACCCCCGAGAAGATCGTCGCCCTGCGGGAAATTGCCGAACGGCACGCCTGCGTGGACGGCATCGAGCTGCTCCCCTTCCGTAAAATCTGTGCCGTCAAATACGACGCGATGGCAATCCCCTTCCCCTTCGCCGATCTGCCCACCCC
>JAZNCR010000164.1:0-3122 GCA_045587605.1 Eubacteriales bacterium | reverse complement strand
CGACCCGCGAGCTGGGCCGCATGATCCAGAAGGCCGGTATCGACTTCTGCGCACTTGATGACGAGAAGTTCGACGCTCCCTTCGAGATCGGTTCGGGCGCAGGTGCAATCTTCGGCGCGACCGGCGGTGTTATGGAGGCTGCTCTCCGTATGGCGGCTGAGGTTATCCTCGGCAAGAAGCTCGAGAAGCTGGAGTTCAACGACGTCCGCGGTATTGCAGGCGTCAAGAAGGCTTCCTACAAGCTGGGTGACCTTGAGGTTAACGTCGCGGTTGCCAGCGGTACGGCAAATGCAAAGACCCTGCTCAAGGCAATCGAGGCAGGCGAGCTCGACGTTCAGTTCGTTGAGATCATGGCTTGCCCCGGCGGCTGTGTCAACGGCGGCGGTCAGCCCTACCAGCCCGCAGTCGTTCGCAATAACGCGAACCTCCGTGAGCTCCGTGCTTCGGTTCTGTATAACGCAGATGCCAAGATGGAGCTGCGTAAGTCGCAGGACAACCCGGCCGTCAAGCGTCTCTACGATGAGTTCCTCGGCGAGCCCGGCAGCCACAAGGCGCATGAAATCCTGCACACTCACTACATCAAGCGCGGTCTTTAATTGAAGATTCCGATGGGGGAAGGAAGCCTTTTGAAAAAGGCTCCCTTCCCCCATTTGTCAGCTTCGCTGACAAATTCCCCCTACCCGCGAAAACTTCCCACGAATAGAAAACGAAAAAACTTCCCACGGCGCATCAGTTGTGCGCGGTGGGAAGTTTTGGGGTTTCACAAGGGGATTTTTTCAAAAATCCCCTTGTGCAGGGTGTGGGACGGCGTCCCACGACCTTATCTCGAATTGCCGAAAATTCCGCGGATAATCGAGCGGCCGATTTCGCGGCCGATGGCAGAGAGCGCGCTGTTTGCGGTGCGCTCCACAGCTTTGGTAACGAAGGTTTTTTCTTTTTTCTTTGCTTTTGCCGCTTTTGCGGCTTCGGCGGCGGCCTTTTCGGCAGCTGCCTTTTTTGCGCTTTCCTCGGCCTCGGCCAGTTTGGCCTCCTCGTCGCGGGCGAGAATTTCATAGGCAGATTCGCGGTCAATTTCCTGGCTGTACTTGATATAGAGGTCGCTGTTGTTGATCACCTTTTGGCGTTCCTCGTCGGTGATGGTGCCCATACGGCTTTGCGGGGGCAGAATAAAGGCGCGTTCTACGATTCCGGGCGCACCTGTTTCGTCAAGGAAGGAGACGAGGGCTTCTCCGGTACCGAGCGCGGTGATGACCTCCTTGGTATCAAAGCGCGGATTGGGGCGGAAGGTATCTGCGGCCGTGCGGACCGCCTTTTGCTCGGCAGGGGTATAGGCACGCAGGGCGTGCTGAACGCGGTTAGAGAGCTGAGCAAGTACAGGATCGGGCAGGTCAGAGGGACTTTGCGAGATGAAGTAGATGCCGACGCCCTTGGAGCGGATCAGCTTGATGATCTGTTCGACCTTTTGCAGAAGTGCCTTGGGCGCATCGGTGAAGAGCATATGTGCCTCGTCAAAGAAGAAGACGATTCGCGGCTTCTCCAGATCTCCCGCCTCGGGCATCCGCTCGTACAGCTCGGAGAGCATCCAAAGCATGAACGTGGTGTAAAGCGTAGGATTCTGTGCGAGTTTGACGCTGTGCAGAACATTGATATATCCCCGTCCGGTCGAGTCGGTGCGAATCCAGTCGAAAATATCAAGCGCAGGCTCGCCGAAGAAGAGATTTCCTCCGCTGTCCTCAAGGGCAAGCAGAGAGCGCTGGATGGCGCCGATGGTTTGGGGCGCAACCGTGCCGTATTCATTGGCAAATGCCTTGCGGTTTTCTCCCACATAGCGCACCATGGCGCGAAGATCCTTGAGGTCGAGCAGAAGCTGTCCCTGCTCGTCTGCGATGCGGAAGACCATTGAGAGTGCGTCCGACTGTACCTCGGTCAGATCAAGCAGGCGGGAGAGCAGATACGGTCCCATATCGGTGACGGTTGTTTTGACCGCGTGTCCGTGTTCGGCCCAAATATCCCAGAAGCGGGTAGGGAAGTGCGTATAGGAAAAGCTTTCCCCGATGCCCAGCTTCCCGATGCGTTTCTGCATCGATTCGCTGTCCTCACCCGGCAGACACATACCGGCCAGGTCACTTTTGATGTCGGCTAAGAATACCGGAACGCCAAGTGAGCTGAAGGATTCGGCCATCACCTTGAGGGTGATGGTCTTACCGGTACCGCTGGCACCTGCGATCAGACCGTGGCGGTTTGCCTGATGGGGGAGAAGATACACGGGACGATCCCCGACGGCCATGAGAATTTTGTTGTCGTGAAGCATTTGAATACCTCCGAAATCATTGACTCAATTTAACATTATTATAACGAAAAAAAGGAGGTTTGTCAATATGTCCTCTTGACGGATGGAGCGGGATTGTGTATAATGAAATCAGTTTATGACAGGAGGAAGGTTATGTCTGTCGCTGTGATCGTATATACTTCAAATACCGGTTATACCGCCGAATATGCACGGCTGTTGGGGGAGAGGACGGGACTCCCCGTTTTTTCTCTCGATGAAGCCAAAGCACAACTTGCGCGCGGAAGTGAGATTATCTATTTCGGCTGGATGATGGCGGGGCAAATCAAGGGCTATCGTGCAGCAGCGCGACGTTATAGACTCTGTGCCGTGTGCGGCGTTGGACTGGGGGCTTCGGGTGGTCAGGACGTCTCGGCGCGCAAGAGCAACCGTATTCCGTCCGATATTCCGCTTTTTACCCTGCAGGGCGGATTTGATTATGCGCGCCTGACGGGAATCTATCGTACAATGATGAAGACCTTTATCCGTGTCGTCGGGCGTCAACTGGAAGCCAAGACCGATCGTACACCGGATGAGGAACGGGTGCTCGGTATGCTTCGCCATGGCGGAAGCTATGTCAGCGAGGAAAATCTCGTCCCGGTGCTTGCATGGTATAGGGGAAAATAAAAAATGAATGGGTACTGTGCTGATGTGCGCAGTACCCGTTCGTTTTTTAGATTTAAAGTGAAATTGTTTGGGCGGCGAGCTGTTCAATATCCTCGGGATCGTGTGTGACGAGGATGATGCAGGCCGATTTTGCCGTTTCGCGCAGAAGCGGATAGAGCCGCAGGCGAAG
>JAZNCR010000163.1:0-5500 GCA_045587605.1 Eubacteriales bacterium | reverse complement strand
CAAAGCAACCTCGGAGCTGTCACCGAAGGTGACTGAGGGATTGTTAACCGAGCGATTAGCACCGCATATCATTTTCACGCTACAGCGCTGTATTCGACAGGTAACAATCCTTCCGTCACGGCCCGCTATTCAAGCGCAAGGGGTGCCGAGCCTTGCTGCGCGGCACCCCTGCTTTGATTTGGGGATTATCCCACGGTGGTATACTTCACACCGTTTTCCTTTGCGTACTCCACAACGGGAGAGTTTTCGGGAAGGTAGAAAACCAGGCTTGCACAATAGCGGAACGCACGGTCGCCAATGGAGGAAACCGATGCCGGCAGGAATACCGATTCGAGCTCATAGCAGCGCTCAAATGCCGATGCACCGATCGTCTTCACGCCGGAGGGCAGCGTTACGGTACGCAGAACGGGGCAGGCCGCAAACGCACGGCTGCCGATTGCGGTCAGCGATGCGGGCAACCGAACCGTCTTCAGATGCGTACAGCTGTCGAACGCACCCGCACCGATCGATGTGACCGAGTCGGGCAGGATGATCGACCGGATGGCTTTCCCGGCAAACGCACCGTCTCCGATGGTAACAACCTTCAGTCCGCCGATGCTGTCGGGCACTACAACGTTGGTCGCCGTGCCGCTGTATCCGGTGATCACACATCCACCCTCGACTGTCGAAACGGCAAAGGGATTGTTTCCGTCCGCAACGACGAGCGTACAGCTGACCGATTCGCCTCCCGCACCGACCGTAATCACCGTCTCACCCGGCGCTTTCGCCGTGATGCATCCGCTTCCGTCAATCTCCGCAACGGCGGAATCGGAAGAGGTGTACGTAAGGGTTCTTCCCTGTACGCCGTTCACGTACAGCGTGAGCGTTTCGGCAACGACCATACGCAAATCACCCATCGGCAGGCTCAGTGCAGGGGCTGCGCCCGTTGCCACCGAGACGGTGATCTTCTCGCCCGCCGCCAGCACCGAACCGATTGCGGGAACGGTCGCGATGACACCGGTCGCGTTGGATTTTTCGTAAATAATATACGGACGGTAGCCGTATCCGGTCAGAACGGCAACGGCAGAATTTGCATCCAGCCCGCGCACGTTGGGCACGGTCAGCTCATCGGTGCCGATGCTGACGTAGAGGGTCAGCGCATCGGCCGGCTTGAAGGTCTCCCCTTCTTCTGCCGATTGGGCATAGATGACGTCCTTCGCATAGCCGGGCGCAGGGGTAAGCTGCCAAACCACGGCAGAAAAATTGTTTTTCTCAAGATATTGCTCTACCTCGGTGCGAGTCTGTCCGACGAAGCTCGGCAGCGTGACCGATTCGGGACCGAGCGATACGGTCAGCGTGACCGTGCCGCCTTCGGCAACCGTCTTTCCGCTTTCGGGCGACTGTGCGATTACCGTGCCGAAGGCAGAGCTGTCATAGACACTCTTGAGCTCGGCCACAAGATTCTGCTCGGCCAGAAGACGAACGGCCTCATCGCGGGTTTTGCCCACCAGCGCGGGTGCCTTCTGCGGCTCTTTGCCCAGGCTGACGGTCAGCGTGACGGCATCGCCCTTCTTCAGCGACGCCCCCTCGGCCGAGCTCTGTGCAGTAACCACACCGACGGCCGCCGTATTGCTGTACGCCTCGGTCTTCTTGACGGCAAGCCCCAGTGCCTGCAGACGGGCTGCGGCATTCTCATAGCTCGACCCAACAACGCCCGGTACCACAATCGGTGCGGGCGGCGCGGTCGTCTCGGGTGCCGCCGTCGTCTCGGGTGCGGCGGTTGTTTCGGGTGCGGCAGTCGTTTCGGGCGCGTCAGTCGTCTCGGGCGCGTCAGTCGTCTCGGAATCTGCCGGCGTTTCGATGCCCGGCAGATCAGGCTCGGTTTCCTCAGGCTCGCCGCCGATCCGGCTGACGCCCCATACGAGCGCACCGAACAAAATCAGCGCAGCCAATACTGCGGCCAAAATGATGAGCAGACGGCGGGTGCCATCCCCATCCTCGGGCTCTTCATCGTATTCATCCCACATCTCCGGCTCCTCCGGCAAGGGGGTTGCCTCCTGCGGGCGAGGCGGAGCTTTGGCCGCAGCCTGCTGGGCGGCTCTGACGGCCGAATCGTTGACCGAATAGGCGGAACGCATCCCACCCGCCGCGTAAGCGCCGATTCCGATCGGCGGCTCGGCAGGAGCAGGCACCGCCTCCGGCTCAATTTCCTTTACGGGCGGTACGACAGCGGTGGGCTCCGCCTGTACCTTCGGCTCGCCGCTTGACAGGGGAAGAATTTCATAAATGGTTTTGCTCGCAGGAAGAACGACGTAATCCTCCTCCTCGGGCAAAAGGCAAGCACGCAGGTCGTCGGCAAGCTCCGCGGCCGAGGTGTAGCGGCGGCGGGGATCACGCGCACAGGCGCGAAGGAGCAGATTGTATATCTCCTCGTCGGCATTGGCCGGAGGCGGGAGACCGTCATCATCCGCCCGCGCAAGAATGGCGCGGCGAATCGCCGATTCGCTCGCCCACACCGAATCGATATAGGGAATGCAGCGGTTGTTGAAAAGCGTATAGAGAATCATACCCAGCGCATAGAGATCACCGTCGGCTGAAACGACGTCCTTCTCCTGCAGCTCGGGGGCCATGTACTCCAGCGTCTCGAAGGGAACGCTGTCAAGTGCCTGTCCGATCAGACGCTCCTCGGCAAAGTCCGCGACGACAACCGTACCGTCGGGTGCCACGAAAAGGTTGGACGGCTTGAGATTTCCATGCAGAACACCGACCTCCGCGGCAGCCTTGAGCGCACCGCAGACGGCAATACCGAGATTGAGCACGTCGTTGACGGTTATATCGTGCGAGAGCGCAAATTCGTCAAAGATGGTCAGCGGCTCACAGCGGATAAACAGAATCAACTCACCCGAGCGTCCCTCCAGCAAACGGCGGTCCTCGATGGCCATCACCGTCGGCACGTCAAGCCGTCGGATGCGGTCGATCTGCGCAACGACGCCCCGCATTGCGTCGTTAAAGCGCGCGCGGATTTCTTCGTCGTCATAGCCGTTCTCGCGCATCAGCGCAAGATCGGCGGCACTCGATGGCAAGCGGATCAGCTTGATACGGCAAACCGAGCCGTCGGTATCGGTCGCCGAATAAACAACGGCGTGGCTGCTGCGGCCGAGCTCCTTCTCCAGCACAATGCCGCGCAAAAAGGGTGCGTATTCTCGGTTGGCTTGTTCGATCGTCATATAAGATGCCTCCCGTTGTATTTCTAAAGTCTTTTTTCTATTATACCATACATTTTCCTCCTTGTCGACTGTTTTTTCTTCCTTTTTTCACATATTCTTGGAAGAAGCACCAAAAGAAAAACATTGCTTCGTGCAGAGTGGAAAAGCTATCCCTTTGTTGCCATACAAAACAAATTGCGGAAAGCCTTCCCCCCCTAGGGAAGGTGGCAGCCGAAGGCTGACGGATGAGGTGTTCTTCAGTACAGATCTACACCTCATCCACCACTATCGTGGTCCCCCTTCCCCTCAAGGGGAAGGCGAATGAGAGCCGTTTCCTTCTACTGTGACAACAAAGGTATACCTTTGTAATAAGGCTCTCCCTCCGGGAGAGCTCCTGCGAGAGCGGGAGATGATTTCGCCGCATCCCTAACCCCCCGGAAAAATCTGCTGTTGCCCGGCTTGACAAACGGGGCTTTTTCTTCTATAATGGAAGAAAAAAGGAGGCGATCCCCATGACCACAGAACAGGCGCTGAAAAAGCTTGAGGCCTATGAAAAGGCAAGCTTTGCCCTGGGCCACGCAAACGGCATGATTTATTACGACGGTGTTACCGTTGCTCCCCGCGGCTCTGCCGCCGTCCGCGCAGAAACACTGGGCGAACTCTCGCGCATGAGCTATGAGCTGACCACCTCGCCCGATACGCTCGAGATGATCGAAACCCTCAAGGCCGCCCCCGAGCTCGCCCCCGTGACGGCACGCAAGGTCAGTGAGCTTTGGCGCGATTATGACCGCACACGCCGCATCCCGGTCGAGGAGTACGTCGAATTCGGTCGTCTCTGCAGTGAATCTGAGGCGGTCTGGCACGACGCCAAAAATAACAACGACTATGCATCCTTTGCGCCCTATCTGCAGAAAATCTTCGATATGTCCCGCGCGATGGCCGGCTATATAGACCCCGATCGCGATCCCTACGACGTCATGCTCGATCAGTATGAGCGCGGACTTGACCGCGAAACCTGCGATGCCTTTTTCTCCGCCCTGCGTACCCGTCTCGTCCCGCTGATCGCCCGCGTCACCGCACACGCCGACCGTGTGGACGATTCTCCCCTCTATCGCCACTATCCCATTGCCATCCAGCGCGAATTCTCCGAATTCATCATGGACGTCATGGACATCGACAAAAACCACTGCGTCATCGGCGAGACCGAGCATCCCTTCACCATTAATTTCTCCAAGCACGACGTCCGTCTGACCACCCACTATCACGCCGACCGCCTCGCATCCTCCCTCTATTCGGTGGTGCACGAGGGCGGACACGCGCTCTACGAGCTGCACACGGGTGACGAGCTGGTCGGCTCAGCCCTCGGCACCGGCGTTTCGATGGCCATCCACGAAAGCCAGTCCCGTTTCTATGAAAATATCATCGGCCGCAGCCGCGCCTTCTGCTCGGTCCTCTTCCCCTGGCTGCGCGAACACTTTGCCCCCACCCTCGACGAGGTCGACGAGGATCGCTTCTGGCGCATGATCAACCGCGCAGAGCCCTCCCTCATTCGCACCGAAGCCGACGAGCTCACCTATTGCCTCCACATCATGGTGCGCTACGAGCTGGAGCGGAAAATGTTCGACGGTACCCTCACCGCGCACGAGCTTCCCGCCGCATGGCGGCAGGCTTACCGCGACTATCTCGGAGTTGACGTGCCCGACGACAAAAACGGTGTCCTGCAGGACTCCCATTGGGCGGGCGGCGCGATCGGCTACTTCCCCTCCTATGCCATCGGCTCGGCCTACGGCGCACAGTTCCTTTGTGAGATGAAGAAGGACCTCGACGTCGACGCCGCAATCCGCTCGGGCAAGCTGACCGAAATCAATGCATGGTTTGAGAAGCGCATCTGGCGTCACGGCTGCATGATCGACCCGGGTGAGCTCTTCGCCTCGGTCTGCGGCAAATTCGACCCGAACGTCTACTGCGACTACCTCGAGAAAAAATTCACCGAGGTCTACGGACTTTAATTTACAAGGAAGCGTCCCCCTGCTCCGCAGGAGGACGCTTTTTGCCGTCGACTGCGCCGAGATCGCTCGGTTTTCCGTAGGGCGGGGCTTGCTCCCGCCGTCCTACGCATCGTTCTGCCGCAAATCCATACGACGTCTTGCTGTTCGGCGGCGGGGCGTCGTGGGCGCCGCCACCTACCGGAGATTGTACAAATTTCGTTCCGCCTCCGTAGGGGCGACCTGCGGTCGCCCGCGTCATACGTATCTTGGTGTTCGACGGCGGGAGCAAAGTCGGATCGTAGCCATGTCGTTCTGTGTGCCAAGGAG
>JAZNCR010000162.1:0-4024 GCA_045587605.1 Eubacteriales bacterium | reverse complement strand
GGCGAGCTTTATCCCTGCCACCAGTTCGTGGGCGACGAGCGCTACAGCATGGGCAACATCTGGGACGGTGTTAAAAATGAGGCTCTGCGCGACGAGTTCCGCCGCTGTAACGTCTACGCCAAGCCCGAGTGTGCAGACTGCTGGGCAAGACTCTGGTGCGCGGGCGGATGCGCCGCCAACGCCTACCATGCGACCGGTTCGATCACCGGTACATACGCATACGGCTGTGAACTCTTCAAGAAGCGCATGGAATGTGCCATTATGCTTCAGGTTGCCGAGCAGAGCGAGGGACTTGATACGAACGCGCCCGCTGATGCCTGCGGTGATTGCGGCGACTGCGGGGAGTGCAATGCATAAGAAATGACAAAGCGGAGATGCTCAATTGAGCGTCTCCGCTTTAATTTATCGGTAAATCAGTCTTTTTTCGTCAGCGTCAAGGACAACCTGTCCGCCGATGGGAAGGACGGTGTGCAAAGCACCGTGGCCGTAATCCTCCGAACGAAGCACCGGAATCCCGTACCGCTCGCCGATGCGGCGGAATATGCCCTCTGCATACTCGTTCGGAGTCAGCTCCTCATAGCCGGCAATCATTCCCTTCACGTGCGGCCAAAGACGGCTTTGCATGATGTGCGAGAGATACATACTCATCATACGCGGGGTTGAGAAGCGTTCGGTATCCTCGATGAAAAGAATATAGTCCCGATCAAGCGGCAGCGGGTACTGCGGGCTGCCCTGCAGAAGCGCATAATTCCAGTTGAAGCCGCCGATCAGCGTTCCCTCGGCCCGACCGCCGTGAAGGCACTCCCATTCGCTCTGGGGGATAAGCTCGGCCGCATTTCGATCAACCAGGTGGGCAAAAAACGCTTCCCGCATGGCATCGCTCGCCTTGAGCAGATGGCTCGGCGCAATTCCGTAGTAGGTCGTAAGGCCGGTATTGGCGTGAATGGCGTTAAGGATAGAGGTAGCGTCACTGTGGGCGAGAAAAAGCTTCGGATTTTCGGTAATCGCGTCGTAATCAATCGAAGACAACAGATCAATACTTCCTTCTCCGCCGCCGAAAAATACCATCTTTACCTCATCGTCGCGGATCATCGCGTTGAAATCCTCGATGCGGTCTGCCTCGGTCGCGGCGTATCCGTAGGTGTTGTTGTAGAGATTTTTGCCCGGCTTTACGCGGAATCCGAGTGCTTCAATCACCGCAAAAATTTTCTCATACTTCTCGCGTGTTGCCACGTGACTGGGGGAAACGATTCCGATGGTATCCCCTAATTTCAGTGCGGGTGCAAGCATAATTTTCCTCCGTGTTTCTATTCCTTGATAACCTCAATTTCGTCCCGCATCCCGATGCCCTGCGCGCGAAGCTCCGCAACCGCGGCGATGACCGCGGACGTGATCGGTTGTCCGGGGGCGATCAGCGGAATTCCGGGCGGGTAAGCCCAAAGATACCCTCCCGCGATTCTCCCCTCACTCATCCCGAGCGGGAGAATTTCTTTTTTTTGCGCCACGGCCGCATAGGGCAGCATGGCTTGCTCGGGGGGCGGAGGTAGAAAGAACGGGAGAATCGATGCATCAACACGCGACAGTGCTGCATCAATAGACAAAAGTGCCTCGGCAAGACGGTCGAGGTGTTTCTTCTTTGTACCAAGCCCCGTCATGGCAAGCCCATAGTCGCCCGACACCATTTCGAGTTCAATTCCATGCGCTTCCCGCAGAACGGCGGCCAGCTCGGATGCGGAAATCGACGCTTGGCGCGTAGAAATGACAAGCTTGCTCGGGTCATAGGCAAAGACCGCAGGATCGTCTGTGGGAGAGAGAACTCGAAGCTTTTCCAGACGCGCAGTCTGTGCGCGGAAGTCAGTAAGCATCTCTCCCCAAGCATCAATTACTGCACGGTCCTCTCCGAGCAGATACGCGCATCCGTCGCAGGATGCCATGAGGAGATAGGACGGACTGCTGGTCTCAAAGATATTTTTACTGCGCAGAAAGGCGGCATAATCGATTATATGCCCCTGCACGTGCGCAATTGCGGTCTGCGTCAGGCTGGGCAGGGTTTTATGCAGGCTCTGCACGACGATATCTGCACCTGCGTGCACCGCACCGTCGGGGAATCCGCCCCCGAAGCCAAGATGTGCGCCGTGCGCTTCATCGACCAAAACGGGCACACCCCGCCGATGGGCGGCGGCGGTGATGGCGGCAATATCCGAGACAACGCCTTCATAGGTAGGCGAGGTCAAGACCAACAAACAGGCATTCGGATGTGCCGCCAATGCCGCCTCCGCCGCATCGGGCGGGAGCGAGCCGAACAGGCTTGTCCCTTCTATCACAGGAGGCGTGATCCAGATCGGCTTCAGGCGGCAAAGCTCAATGGCATGATACACCGATTTGTGGCAGTTGCGGGCAACGATAATCTCCTCGCTCCGCCCCGCCGCGGCCGCGGCGTGAATGGCGGCAAGAATTGCCCCGGTACTGCCGTTGACCGAAAAGCTGCTGTGCGCACTTCCCCAGACCGCGGCGGCGTGCTCCATCGACTGCCGCAGAAGCCCCTCGGCATCGTGCAGATTGTCAAAGCCGTCAATCTCGGTAATGTCCATTTCCGCACCAACGAGATAATCGTATTCCCCCCGCTTGTGTCCGGGCATATGCATCGGCACGCGCCCGTTCTCCGCATAGGCGGCAAGCGCATCGTAGAGTCGAATCATCTTCCCCCATCCTTTCGTGTGCAGACAGCGCGCTTTGCCGTGTCAACGAGATAGGCAATACCAAGCGAGATGAAGAAGCAAAGCAGGGTATGCACGACCACCTCAAGCGGCCTGCAGGCAATGGGCAGATACTTCACAAGCAGAGAAAGCACCATCACGTGCGCGAGATAGACGGTATAGGTCAGTGCCGAGATGCGGTGCAGAAGGCGGCCGAGGCGGGGAGCGTCGGGCAGACGCAAATGCCGCGCCAGCAAAAAGATCGCGGCGGCGAGGAGATAGTGATTGAGATTATAGCCGCCGTTGAAATAAAGATCAAGACCTGCCGGCGAGGAGCGGAAATAATTGTGCAACACGCCCATCGCACAGCCGCCGATCCCGCAGAGAGGGATCGCCCATGCCGTCAGGCGGCTGAGCCGAATCCGGCTGAGCCAATACCCGAGGATGACGTAGCCGAAATAGCCCTCAAGCAGCGGATCAAAGAGATGAATGGCAAGCGGTGTCGTCAGATTGAGGAAGGAACGAATGGCACCCGGAAAGGCGGCAAGCAGGGCAAGCCAAAATATCTGGCGGTTGGTACAGTCTGTCAGCGCACGTGAGAGAAAAGGAAGAAGAAGATAAATCCCCGCCAGCGCGTAGACGTACCAAAGGTGGTAGGCACTTCCCTGCACCAAAAGCTCGTCGAAGAAGGTGCGGAGCGAGAGCCGGCCGCCCGAGAAAATGCAGGGGAGGACGTAATACAGTGCATCCCAGATAAGAAAAGGGATGAGAATCCGCGTCAGACGTCGGCGGTAGAATTTGCCGAAGTCCGCCGTTTCGGGAGCACCAAGCAAAAGACAGCCGGTCAGCATCAGAAAGAGCGGGACGCCGGTCCGCGCGATTTCGTTGAGGATGTTTACCGCGTGCCAGAGCCGCGTGCCGAAATAGGACAGATCGCCGTGCAGAGGGGAGATGACGTGCAGAAGAATCACGCAGAAGGATGCAAATATCCGCAAAAGATCGAGATGCGGGAGCGGTTTTCTTTTGGTATCGGTCATTTTCCTTCCTCCTTTCGGCAAATTTCGGTCCTCTTATCCCGCGGTAAGCGAAATTACCGCGAGCATCGTGCCGCGCTGTCCGCGGCTCGCGCGGTGTGAATAGAAACGGGCAGTATCACAGGCGGTGCAAAGCCCGGAGAGATCAATGTTTTCCTTCCGCACGCCCGCGGCGCGCAGGATGTCCGCGTTCATGGCGGGCAAATCGGCATAGAGCCGATTTTCTCTGCGCAGAAGGTGCGTAAGGCAGAGCCCGGCCTCGGGCGATGCCGAGATGGCATCGGCAAAATCCTC
>JAZNCR010000161.1:0-6057 GCA_045587605.1 Eubacteriales bacterium | reverse complement strand
ATTTCCCGGTTTCGTTGATGTGCACGTACATCTTCGCGAGCCGGGTTTTTCTTATAAAGAAACCATTGCTACCGGCACTGCCGCCGCGGCACGCGGCGGGTTCACAACCGTCTGCTCGATGCCGAATCTGAATCCTGCGCCCGATTCTGCCGAGCATCTGGCGATGCAGAAGGCAATCATTGACCGTGACGCGTGCATTCACGTCCATCCTTACGGCACGCTGACCGTCGGCCGCGCGGGCAAAACGCTCTCTCCCCTTGCGGCACTTGCCGAAAGCGGCGCCGTCGCCTTCTCGGATGACGGAACGGGCGTGCAGGATGACGCGCTGATGCGCGCCGCCATGACCGAGGCAAAGCGGCTTGGCAAAATCGTCGCCGCCCATTGTGAGGACGAGCGTCTTCTCCGCGGAGGCTATATTCACGACGGCGAGTACGCCGCCGCACACGGGCACAGAGGCATCTGCTCGGAGAGTGAGTGGGGACAGATCAAGCGCGATCTTGAACTGGTGCGTGAGACGGGCGTTCGCTATCACGTCTGCCACATTTCCTGTGCCGAGAGCGTTGAGCTGATTCGCGCCGCCAAGGCGGAGGGGCTGGACGTGACCTGTGAAACGGGTCCGCATTATCTGACCCTGACCGATGCGGATCTGCGTGAGGAGGGACGGTTCAAAATGAATCCCCCCCTGCGCAGTGCACGAGACCGCGCCGCGCTGATTGAAGGAATTAAGGATGGCACGATCGATATGATTGCCACCGACCACGCACCCCATTCCGCCGAGGAAAAGGCAAAGGGACTTGCGGGCAGTGCGATGGGTGTTGTCGGACTTGAGACATCCTTCTCGGTTTGCTACACGCATCTGGTCAAGACCGGCATCATTCCGCTTGCGCGGCTGATCGAGCTGATGAGCATCAATCCCGGCCGACGCTTCGGTATCGGCGCCTCGCTTGAGGCAGGACAGCCGGCAGATCTCTGCGCGTTCTCTCTCGACGAAGCTTACGTCGTCGAGCCCGAAAAATTCGTCTCGATGGGACGAAGCACCCCCTTTGCGGGAAGCACACTTTACGGTATTTGTAAATTCACCATGATAAACGGAGGCATCGTATGGCAGGCTTGAAACCCTTTGATCGAAAAATCGTGCTGGAGGACGGCACGGAGTATTACGGCTACGCATTTGGCGACCCCGGTGAGCGCATCTGTGAGGTTGTGTTCAACTCGTCGGTTGTCGGTTATCAGGAGATCGTTTCGGATCCCGGCTATACGGGCCAGATGGTTGTGATGACCTATCCCGTCATCGGCAACTACGGTATTGCCGACGATGACTTTGAGTCCCGCGTTCTGACGCTGGGCGCTCTTGTTGTGCGGGAATACAACGATTTTCCGAGCAACTTCCGTTATACCAAAACGCTGGCTGAAATTCTGGAAGAGAGCCATGTTCCCGGCATTTCGGGAATTGACACCCGCGCGCTGACCCGACGCATCCGTGACGGGGGAAGCTGCCGCGCCATCATCACCGATGCGGATACCCCGCGCGAGGACGCGGTGGCCCGTATTGCCGCCGCGCCGATCGTGCGCGATGTGGTTGCATCGGTAAGCTGCAGAAAAAAGTGGTACTCCCGCACCTCGAACCATAAATCCAACGTCGTGGCCATCGACTGCGGCATCAAGCTCGGCATTATCCGCGAGCTGAACGCGCGCGGCTGCAATGTTACCATCGTGCCGTGGAACACGGGGGCTGACGAGGTGCTTGCCATGCATCCCGACGGAGTTGTCGTTGCAGGCGGCCCGGGCAATCCTGCGGATCTTTCGCCTGTTATTGATCTGATCCGTGCCCTGCGCGGCAAGCTGCCCATCTTCGGCATTTCGCTCGGACATCAGCTTATCGCGCTTGCCTGCGGTGCTTCGACAAGCAGGCTCAGCTTCGGTCATCACGGCGGTTATCCGGTCAGAGAGCTCAAGACCGGGAAAATCGTCATGACCGCACAGAATCACATTTATACCGTTGATGCCGACAGCCTTGCCGGCACCGGACTTGAGCTTACCTACCAGAACGTCCTTGACGGTACGGTTGCGGGCGTGGCCGCGCCGAGCGAATCTATTCTCGGCATACAGTTCTCGCCCGAATCGGCACCCGGACCGCAGGACAGCGATTTCCTGTTCGACCAATTCACCGCCATGATGAAGGAGGCAAAAGAAAATGCCTAAGCGTACCGATCTGCATAAAATTCTCGTTATCGGTTCCGGCCCGATTGTCATCGGACAGGCCGCTGAGTTTGACTATGCGGGCACACAGGCCTGCCTTGCCCTCAAGGAAGAGGGCTACGAGGTTATCCTCGTCAACTCCAACCCCGCTACCATTATGACCGATACGACCATTGCCGATAAGGTCTATATGGAGCCGCTGACCCTTGAATACGTTGCCAAGATCGTCCGCTATGAGCGTCCTGACGCCATCGTTCCGGGCATCGGCGGTCAGACCGGACTTAACCTTGCCATGCAGCTGGCCAAGAAGGGCATTCTCAGTGAATGTCAGGTTGAGCTGCTCGGTACGCGCTTTGAGAGCATCGACTGTGCCGAGGACCGTGAGCGCTTCAAGGAGCTCTGCAAGTCGCTGGGTGAGCCCGTTCCCCCCTCCTGCATCACGCACTCGATTGAAGAGGGCGTCGCGGCGGCAAACGAAATCGGCTATCCGGTTGTTCTTCGTCCCGCCTTTACCCTCGGCGGTACGGGAGGCGGCTTTGCCGACAACGAGGAGGAGCTGCGCGATCTCATGAAGAACGGCCTCGCGCTTTCGCCGGTCCATCAGGTTCTGGTCGAGAAGAGCATCAAGGGCTACAAGGAGATCGAGTTTGAGGTCATGCGTGACGCAAACGACACCGCCATTGCCATCTGCTCGATGGAGAACATCGACCCCGTCGGTATCCATACCGGTGACTCGATCGTCGTTGCCCCCTCGCAGACGCTGACCAATAAAGAGTATCATCTTCTGCGGGACAGCGCGCTCAAGATCATCCGCGCGCTCGGCATCGAGGGCGGCTGTAACGTACAGTTTGGGCTTGACCCCGAATCCTTCAACTACTACCTCATCGAGGTTAACCCCCGCGTATCGCGTTCCTCGGCACTTGCCTCCAAGGCATCGGGCTATCCGATCGCCCGGGTGACGGCCAAGGTTGCTGTCGGTATGCATCTTGACGAGATTATGCTCGCCAACACCCCCGCTTCCTTTGAGCCTGCCATCGACTACGTCGTTACCAAGATGGCCCGCTTCCCGTTTGATAAATTTACCTCCGCGTCGAACAAGCTTTCCACCCAGATGAAGGCGACCGGTGAGGTTATGAGCATCGGCCGCACCATCGAGGAGAGCCTGCTCAAGGCGATCCGTTCGCTGGAGATCGGCGTTTGCCATCTCCATATGCCCAAGTTTGACCATATGTCGAAGGCAGAGCTTCTGCGCTATATTGCGGACGGTACCGACGACCGCATTTATGCAATTGCACAGCTTATCCGTCTCGGCACCGATTTGGGTCTTGTCTGCAACGCAACCCAGATCGATATGCTCTTCCTTGATAAGCTCAAGAATATCGTGGATTTTGAGCAGGTTGTTGCCGGAGCGAAGGGAGATGCCGCAGTCCTTGCCGCCGCCAAGAAGATGGGCTTTTCGGACAAGTTCATTGCCCGTCTCTGGGGCGTGCGCGAAGAGGAGATCTGGGAGACCCGCTGCCGCGAGAAGCTCTTCCCCGTCTATAAGATGATCGACTCGTGCGCCGCAGAGGTCAAGAGCTACGTGCCCTATCTCTATTCCACCTATGAGGAGGAGAATGAGTCTGTCCCGAGCGATCGGCAGAAAATCGTCGTGCTTGGCTCGGGTCCGATCCGTATCGGCCAGGGCGTTGAGTTTGACTACTCGACGGTTCACGCCATCACGACCATCCGCCGCTTCGGCTATGAGGCCATCATCATCAACAATAACCCCGAGACGGTATCGACCGACTATACCACCTCGGATAAGCTTTATTTCGAGCCGCTGACGGTGGAGGACGTCATGAACGTCATCCGTCTGGAAAACCCGATCGGCGTCATTGCATCGCTCGGCGGACAGACGGCCATTAACCTTGCCGAGCCGCTGATGAAGCGGGGCGTCAAGCTGATCGGCACCGACTGTGCCGCCATCGAGCGCGCCGAGAACCGCGACGCGTTTGAGAAGATTCTTGAGGAGCTCGAGATTCCTCAGCCCGAGGGATGCGCCGTGACCAATATCGAGGACGGCGTTGCCGCCGCCGCGCGCATCGGCTATCCCGTGCTCGTTCGTCCGAGCTACGTCCTCGGCGGCCGTGCAATGCAGATCGTTCCGGATGAGACTGCGCTCCGCCGTTATCTGAAGACGGCAGTCGAGATCGACGAGGACCGTCCGGTGCTGGTTGACCGCTATATCGTGGGCAAGGAGGTTGAGGTCGACGCGGTCTGCGACGGCACCGATGTATTTGTCCCCGGCATCATGGAGCACGTCGAGCGCACCGGCGTTCACTCGGGTGACTCGATCAGCGTCTATCCGTCCTTCAGCATTTCGCAGGCGGTCAAGGATAAGATCATCGACTACACGCGCCGTCTCGGTCTCGGTATCGGCATCGTGGGTCTGTTCAATATCCAGTTCATCGTCGATCCCAAGGACGACGTATACGTGATCGAGGTCAATCCGCGTTCCTCGCGTACCGTTCCTTTCCTCTCCAAGGCGACGGGCTGGTCGCTGGCGGATATTGCAACCCTGGCCATCCTCGGCAAATCGCTCCGCGAGCAGGGCATTACCGAGATCTATCCTGCCGAAAAGCAGCGCTGGTACGTCAAGGCGCCTGCCTTCTCCTTCTCGAAGCTGCGCGGCCTTGGCGCATACCTCTCGCCCGAAATGAAATCGACGGGTGAGGCCATCGGCTACGATAACACGCTGACGCGTGCACTCTATAAGGCCCTTCAGGCATCCGGCATGAACGTCATGAACTACGGAACGGTTCTGGCTACGATCGCCGACAAGGACAAGGAGGAAGCCCTGCCGCTCATCCGCCGCTTCTATAACCTCGGCTTCAATATCGAGGCAACGCACGGCACGGCCAAGTTCCTGCGTGAGCACGGCATCCGCACCAAGGAGCGCTCCAAGATCAGCGACGGCAGTGAGGAGATTCTTACCTCGATCCGCCGCGGCTACGTGACGTATGTCATCAATACCCGTGATCTCAGCGACACCGACGGCCTGTCCGACGGCCACGAGATCCGCCAGTGTGCGGTCGAGAACAACGTGACGATGTTCACGGCACTTGATACGGTAAAGGTATTGCTTGACGTACTGGAGGAAACGACGCTGACCATCTCAACGATCGACGGTTAAGGCCTTCAAAATACCCCAAACAGGAGGTTCTGTTATGCAAAATGTGATCTACACCGTTGTGTTAAACCAACCGATCACGGTAAACGGTCTGGTTTATCGGATGCGCCTGCGCGGCGATGTCAGCGCGATTACGGCGCCCGGACAGTTTGTGAACCTGAAATTGGATGGCTTTTATCTGCGCCGCCCGATTTCGGTCTGTGACGTGCATCATGACGGACTGACCATTATCTATAAAGTCGTAGGGCAGGGAACGGCCGCGATGGCCAAGCTCGGTGAGGGTGCCGAGCTTGACACGCTGGTCGGACTCGGCAACGGATATGACCTCACGCCGGCAGGGGAACGCCCCCTGCTTGCGGGCGGCGGTGTCGGTGTCCCTCCCCTCTATTATCTGGCACGGAAGCTGATCGCCGAGGGCAAGCGCCCGATCGTGCTGCTCGGCTTCAACACGGCGGATGAGCTATTCCTTGCCGACGAGTTCCGTGCGCTCGGCTGCAGCGTATCGGTAGCCACGGTGGACGGCAGCGTGGGAACGAAGGGCTTTGTGACCGATCTGATGCAGGGTCTTTCGTATACCCACTTCTATACCTGCGGCCCCCAACCGCTGCTGAAGGCGGTCAGTGCGGCGTCGACGCCGTCGGGACAGCTCAGCTTCGAGGCGCGCATGGGATGCGGGTTCGGGGCCT
>JAZNCR010000160.1:0-8541 GCA_045587605.1 Eubacteriales bacterium | reverse complement strand
GCATGACATATCGGCGCCTCGTGCAAAGGTATCCATGGCAATCCCACGGTAACGGTTAATATAGTCCTTGGCACAGCAAGGGTAGGTGAGCACTTCCACCGCGGCAGAGAGGCAGAGATAATCCTGAAGAAGAGAAGCCTCTTTGTCTGACCAATCCAATTTCCACAGGCGAGCATAGAGTTCGGGATGAAAATTGGCCATGACGCCGCAGTAGCCCGCCGCGCCGCTCTTGAGCGTCTGCAGCAGGGTCTGCGCATTTGCATTGAAAATTTCAAGATGACTTCCGCGACAGATATCGAGACGGTGTGCAATCAGATCCGCGTCGCAGCAGGTGTCCTTGATAAAGTAAAACCGTCCGTTCGCGACACACCAATTCAGCATGGCATCGCTCAAGAGACGCTTGTATGGCTTGGGGCATTCATAAATGCCGAGCGGCAGATCGTCGGGAAGCTTCTCAAGCAAACGCTCGGCATCCGCAATCCAGGCCTCGTCCCCGGTGTTCGCAATATCGAAGCGGTTGCTGATGAGAATCAGGGCGTCGGGGCCCTCGGCGGCCACGCGAAGCAATTCCTCCGCCTGCGCGTCGGGATGATCGGAAACGTGACCGGAAGCAACGATCATCATGGGCGAGCGGCTCGTGTCGGCGGCGGCCAGCTCACGCGCAGTCTGCACGACCAGCCGCACGAGCAAAGCCCGTTCCTCAACGGTGAGATACATGATCTCACTCGACTGACAAGCGGCAAAAATACCGTCACAGCCGCTTTCCCAATAAAATCGCACGAGCGCGCGAACGGCATCCTCATCAATGCGGCCATCGCGATAGGGGGTGATCATCGTCGGATAAACGCCTTTCGTGACGGTAAATGAATTGTGCATAGATACGCTCCTTTCTTCTGCTTCTCCGGTCCATTCGCCCCTGAGGGGGCTTTTTAATTTCCTTTAAATTTGACGCGGCGCTTCGCAATGGTGATATGCAGGTGCATGGCCATGCGGGCCTCGTCGGGTGCGTGCACGGCGATTGCATTGTAGACGGCGCGGTGCTCGCTGTGCGTGTTGCCCTGCGAATAGGTAGCGGCAAAGCTGCGCTGGCTGTATTGCATAAAGCCCTCAAGCAGGGGCTGGTACATTTGGATCAGATAGCGGTTATGCGATTCGTTGAGAATGATGCGATGGAACTCAAGGTCGTACTGCGCCAGCAGGGCCCAGTCGTGGCTGTCCAGCGCACGCTCGAATTGGTCAAGCTGCTTTTTGAGCTGCTGCAGCCCCTCCTCGGTGATGTTGCAGGCGCAAAGCTCGGCAGCAAAGGGCTCGATGCAGCGGCGAATGTCGAGGAATTCGGCAATCTTGTCGGCATTGATCTCAAGCCACGAGCGGGGGGATGGCATCTCATCCTCGTTGGTTGCGGCGGCAAAAGCACCGCGGTTGGGAATGATCTCCACGTAGCCCGATGCGGCAAGCAGGCGCAGGGCCTCACGCACCGACGAGCGGCCGACGCCGAGCGCGGTTGCCAGTCCGGTCTCGCTCGGCAATTTGTCGCCGCGCTTGAATTCACCGGAGAAGAGCATCTCCTTGATTTTCTCAACCGTATATTCGGCTTTTTGGGTGGGATAGTTTGTCATGATCTCTCCTTATATATATGGTATATATGGCGATAAAAACGGGCGTCGCCTTTTCTTCATATCATACGAAAGGGTAGGGTCCCTCCCTGCCCTTCGCTCCGCTCCCGCTTAAGGCAGACAGGGGAACGGACGGAAATATTGTCATACAATATTATAACATCCATTGGGCATCTTGTCAAGTTCTTCAAAAAACTTTTTTATTTTTTCAGACATTTTTACCTTTTTCGCTTGACAAGCGCAAAATTGTCTGATATAATGGCCTTAACATCACAGTCGTGTTGTCATACAAATTAATTTTTTATGGAGGTCAATCATGAAAAAAACGGCGTACCTACTTCTCGTTGTACTGCTTGTTCTGCAGGTCTTCACAGCCTGCGGAACGACGAATCCCCCGACACCCGTCACCACAGCAACGCCCGTAACCAATGCTCCCGTGACCCCTGATACGACGGTCGCACCCGATACGACCGCCGCACCCGAGACCACCGAGGCACCCGAGACCGAGCCCCCCGCTCCGGAGATCCCCGCAATTGACGGCAAGGGTGAAGAGTTCCGTATTCTCGGCCGTCAGCATACCAATGCGGACGCAACCTATCTCCCTTATCCCGAGTTTGCCGCCACCGCAATCACCGGCGAAATCATGAACGATACGGTATACAAACGCAACGAAGCACTGGCAAAGAAATACAACGTCAAGATTATTGCTGACGTAGACACCCGTGAGAACGTCCGCAACAGACTTCGTACTTATGCCCAAACCAACGATCCGTATTACGATCTGTACTCAATCGCAACCATGTATTCCTTTACCATGGCATCGGAAGGACATCTGCGCAGCATCGACGATATCCCCTACGTTGATATAGATAATCCCTGGTGGCATACGCAGACGATGGAAAACTTCTCCATCGGCAACGTGAACTACGCCCTCATCGGTGACCTTAACTACACGCAGTTCATGGCCGCAGGCGCACTCTTCTTCAACCAGAAGGTTGCAACCGAAAACAACGTTCCCAATCTGTATAATATCGTCCGCGAAGGCAAATGGACGGTTGACAAGATGCATGAGATCGCTCTGACCGTCACGCGTGACCTTGACGGCGACCAGCAGGTCGGCGAAAAGGATATGTGGGGTCTGGTCACCGGTAACTTTACCTGGATGAACCTCTTCTACGGCGGCGGTACCGGTCTGATCGAGAAGGATTCGGACGATATCCCCGTTCTGGTCTGGAACAGCGAGAAAAACCTTCAGATCATCGAAAAGATCACCTCCCTTCTCAACGACGGCAACGCTACGATGATGTCGAACCAGCACACCGACTGGACAACGCCGGTTGATACTTATCTCAAGGAAGACCGTGCTCTGTTCAGAATCGGTAACATCTATACCGCACCGACGCTTCGCACGATGGAAACCGAATTCGGTATCCTGCCCATGCCGAAGTATGATGAGGCACAGGATAAATACTATACCTACGTCCACTACGGACACAGTAACGTCATGGTCGTTCCGAAGGTCAACCAGCGTCTGGAGCTGACCGGTGCATTCCTTGAGGAAGGCACCTACCTCTCCTACAAGGATCTCCGTCCCGCTTTCTTTGAGGCTACCCTCACCGGAAAGATCGCCCGCAACGAGGATACCGTTGAAATGCTCGAGATCCTCTTCGCCGGCCTCAACCCCGACCTTGCTCTGCCCTTCCACGGTGCAGGCATGACCATCGATACCGTCATGCGCAAGATCTACGACCAGGATATGGATTCCTGGACTTCCCTGATCGAGTCTGAATTTGGCGCAAACGAAGCCAACATGAAGACCAACACGCAAAAGATCATTGACGGAAACAAATAAACATTAAGTCTTCTTGAGCCATCCGTTCATCCGATGCACGCGGATGAGCGGATGGCTCTCCCCATTCCGGTACAGATACCCCCAAAAGGAGAACATATGGAATACTTGGCAAATGACTTTACCGAAATCGTCCGCACACCGAAAGGCAAAAAAATCTTCGCCTATACACCGGCAATCTGCGTGCTGGAGAACGGCCGCTATCTTTTCACGGGAGATCTCGGCGGCGCCGAGCTGGGAGAGCTTCCCGAATACGCCGATATTCGCCCGGGCCCGCTTCAGCGCAAAAGCTACGGACATATTTTCACCTCTGACGACAAGGGCGCGACCTGGCAAAGGCGCGCGATCCGCAATTTCGGTTTTGCACGCGCATTTCAAACGGAAAAGTACGTCTACGTATTCGGCGGTGCGGGTGATCTTGTGATCTACCGCTCGGAGGACAACGGCGATACGTGGGATGACGGCCATTGGCTGACAGAGGGAGAGAACTGGCATCAATCGGCCTGTGCCTACTGGATCGAGGACGGCTATATTACGCTGGTAATGGAGCAGAAAATCATCCAGCCGGACGAATTCACGACGGTCTGGCCGGTCGCCAACCTCGCCCCCGTCGTGCTTCGCGCCAAGCTGAGTGACGATCTGACCAAGCGCGAGAGTTGGACCTTCTCCAACCGCGTACGCTTCCGCGATATCATCGACGATACCGCACTTGATCTCTTCGGCATTCCTTTCTATACACCCGAGCGACACCGCGCCGAATACAACGACGGCCGCACCTTCACACAGCTGCCCGGATGGCTTGAGACGAACGTTGTCCGTATTACCGATCCGAACCACTACTGGTATGACCCGAGCGGTAAGACCTTCCACCTTCTCATGCGCGCACACACCGCAGGAAGCGGCTATTGCTGCCTGATGAAGGCCGTTCTTGAGGGCGACGAAATTGTCGTTGGGCCGCAGCTGAATCCCTCCGGCCGAAGGGTAATCTTTTTGCCGATGCCCGGCGGCCAGATGCGCTTCCATATCCTTTGGGATGAGCAAACCAAGCTGTTCTGGCTGCTTTCCACACAGGCAACCGATACGATGACCCGTATCGAACGTCTCTCAAAGGAACGCTATAACATCCCCTGCGATGAGCGCGACCGACTGCAGCTTTCCTTCTCCCGAAATCTCGTAGATTGGTGCTTTGCCGGCATGGTTGCCAGAGGCGCGAGCGAAAAGCAATCGCGGCACTATGCGAGCATGGCCATCGACGGCGACGACCTCGTTATCGTCTCACGCTCGGGTGATGCCGATACGATCTCGGCCCACAACACCAACCTGGCCACCTTCCACCGCGTCAAAAATTTCCGCGACCTGGTCTATTGATTCCCTCGATACACCGCTTCGTCCAAACGATTCCCCTTGACAAGCCCCCCGAAAACGGGTATAATATCCATGGAACTCCGCTGAACGGTCGCGTGATATCAGGCCGAAAGGTATTATCATGAGGAAAGTCCGGGCTTCACAGGGCAGGATAGCTGATAACGTCAGCCGAAGGCGACTTCAGGGAAAGTGCAACAGAAATAGACCGCCTGCTCAGGCAGGCAAGGATGGAAAGGCGAGGTAAGAGCTCACCGGCACGACAGGCGACTGTGTGCAAATGTAAACCCTATCCGAAGCAACACCGCAGTCGGAGGCCTGCCCGGCACATCTCCGCAGGTGGCATGCGGCAATTTGCCGCGGAGCGGTACGGCAACGTACCGCACAGATAGATGATCGTTCTCGACAGAACCCGGCTTACAGGCGAAGTTCCACCAAAGAAAAAAGAAGATACCGCCCGTGCGGTATCTTCTTTTTTTCACATCCCGCTCCCCCGCACCTTATCCCGAATCTGATAGGTAAAGCGGTCGATGCGGTGAATGCCCATCTTGCAGAGGCACTGCGCGGTGGCATCGGCAGAGGCTTGGTCGGCATAGGCGGGAATGACGGGGACACGGGCAATGATCCGCTCCGCGCCCACCCGATCGAGCAAATAGGCAAGATTTTCCCATACGGTATCGGACGGCTGTCCCGTATAAGCGCGGTAAACGGCATCGTCTCCCGATTTCACGTCAACGATAAAGAGGTCTGCCGCGTCGGCGGCAAGCTCAACGGCACGGCGATCAACGGCAAGCGAGGTCTCGACGTTGATACGCCAGCCTTCTCCGCAGAGGGCGCGAAAGGCAGGCAGAAAATCGGCATAGAGAAGCGGCTCGCCGCCGCCGAAGGTCACGCCGCCCCCCGTGGCGCGGAAATAGAGATCATCGATCGCAAGCACCCGAAAGAGCCCCTCGGGCGTATAATCCCGCGTTTTCGTTCCCGGGGTCCAAGACTGGCGGTTCAGGCAATACCGACAGCGAAGCGGACAGCCGTAGCCGCAGACCAGCGTCGTAATGCCCTCGCCGTCGGTCGCCATGCGCAGGCGCGAGATGCCGAACGCGCGGAAGATCGGCCCGCTCACGGCGCGTCGGGATCGGGCAGATCAGCCTCCTCGACAGGAATCAAACCCTTGGTCGGCAGAATCGGCTCGGGTTCGGGCAAGGCGGTCGTTTCAACCTCATCGGGCGGAAGGAGCATCCCCATGAGAAACTCCTCGGGCACGGGATCACCCATCAAAGGTTCAACCGCGGTCACCTCCCCCATCTCCATCGTCTCGGGGGGCTCGGTCGTCGTCTGTGTTTCCACAATCTCGCCCGGAATCTCGGTGCTCGGCACGCTGTGCTCGGTATCGGGTGAATCGGGCGGCATCATATCGCCCTGCAGGGTACGCGTACCAAGGAGCGGATCGCAGGCGGAAAGATTGGTCGCAAGCAGTCCCATTGACAGACCCATCAGTGCAACCCGCTTGCCCAGAGTGCGCCGCTCGGCAAGTGCACCCTCCAGCCGCTTCAGCTGTGCCTCACAGTACGGGCAGGTGCCGCGGCATTCCCCCTCGTGCGTACAGTCCCGCTCGGTGTAATCGAGCTCGTTCGCCGCCGCAATGTCACGGCGGATCTTCCGCAAAATTTTGCATTTTTCTTTTCCTGTCATGACAAATCCCCCCTTTTATCGGTTACTCTATATGACGGAAAAAACGCATTTTTGTTCCAACGGCCGATTTATGCCTTGACAGCACGCTCCGCGCGTGTTACAATGAAGGAAACAAAAACAGAAAGGATAATCCCCATGATCCGTCACGTCGTCCTGTGGAAATTCAAAGAAGAGGCCGAGGGCAAGAGCAAGGCTGAGAATATGCAGATCGTCCGCGATGCGCTCCTCGCGCTTCTCCCCATCATCCCCGAGATCAAGCTGATGGAGGTTGACTTCGATTTTGCACACACCGATATGTCCTACGACATGATGCTGACCACCGAATTTGAATCGGTTGAAGCCATGCAGGTCTATGCCGTGCACCCCGAGCACAAGAAGGTGCAGGCCTATGTTGCCGCAGTAAATGAGTCTCGAATCGTCCTCGACTGCGAACGCTGAAGCACGCCCTCCGCACCGTTTTTCTTGTCCTTTTCGCGATTTTTTGAAAAAATTCAAAAAATTCGCGAAAAGGACTTGATTTTTTCCTTGCTTTGTTGTATAATATCAAGGTCGCATGAAGTGTCACGCGGCAACCAAAAGAAAATATGGAGAAGTCGCCTAGTTGGTCGAGGGCGCACGACTGGAAATCGTGTAACCGTTAAAAGCGGTTCGAGAGTTCGAATCTCTCCTTCTCCGCCAGAAAAAAGCACTTGCGCAAGCAATTGCTTTTTTCGTATCGTGCCGCATATCGGCGGGAGCAAGCCCCCGCCCTACAGCAGAAGTGTTCGCTTATCGCATATCCCCGTAGGGGAGGGGCTTGCTCCTCCCGTGTGTTCTCTTTCATTAGAACAAGGCTTTCGGAAAAAACGGACAGATCTATGACAAACTAAAGCCCATCACTTCTATGGCGATTCTCGCGCCGAGTCGAAACGCATATGAGAAAATTTCTCGTTGCATAATATCCGACAATTCAGCATGGCAATCATCAAATTTTTCAAGCATTTCTTTTTGCTTGTCCGTAAGCGTTGCTTGCAGCTTGTCGTGATGAGTAGCAATATACCCCATCAACTCCTTCGCTTCCTTGATTATCTCACTGCACTCCGTGCTTGGGCAAACATTACCGTACCACAGCTCTTCCATTATACTTCTCATCTTCGCACCCCTTCTTATTTTTACTCCTGCATATCTTTAGGCGAAATCTATTTTATCGCAATTTGAGATAAAAGTCAATATCTCAAATTGCGATGTGATATGATATTCTCAAAAGGACAAGGAGGAGAAAAGGATGCGTATCAGAGATTTGAGAGAAGATAATAATCTAACACAGGCAGATGTGGCTAAAATCCTGCACATCAAGCAAAACACATATTCACAATATGAAAATGAGCAAAGACAGTTACCCTTATCCTGTCTGATTGCATTGGCTAAATTTTACAAGACATCGACCGATTATATTTTGGGATTGACCGACAAAAGAAATCCCTAATACGGCGGTAACCACCAAGGCTCCCCCTTCGGGGGAGCTGTCGCCGAAGGCAACTGAGAGGGGCGGTATATCCTCGGTCAGTCCCTCTCCGTCACGGCTTCACCGTGCCACCCGAGGTTGCTTGCAACCTCGCGGCGCTTGCGCCTACTCCCTTCCGAAGGGGGAGGCTTTCTTTTTCGTTTGGCGATGCGCATTATTTCATACGGCATCTTGCCGCTCGGTGGCGGGCGACCAATGGTCGCCCCTACGGCTGAGGTTCTTGCTCCCCCTGTACGGGCGACCACTGGTCGCCCGTATTTGGCGGCGCGTTATCCGATACGGCATCTTTTCGTTTGGTGGCGGGTCGCCGGGGACGTCGACCCCTACGAATTTTCCCGTTTCCTACACCCGCATTTCCACACGGTATCTTGCCGCACGGTGGCGGGCGACCAATGGTCGCCCCTACGGCTGAGGTTTTTGGTCGCCCGTATTTGGCGGCGCGTTATCCGATACGGCATCTTTTCGTTTGGTGGCGGGTCGCCGGGGACGTCGACCCCTACGAATTTGCCCGTTTCCAACAT
>JAZNCR010000159.1:0-2095 GCA_045587605.1 Eubacteriales bacterium | reverse complement strand
GAAACGAGCGTACTCGTCCTTGTTGATCACACCGTCAAGAACGGGAGTGATTGCCTGGTAAGGCACGTTCCACTTCATGGAAGCCTCACCTGCTTCGCCTGCAAGAATTTCTTCATTCTTTTCAGCAGCGTACTCATAATAACCTGCAACCTCAGTGCGATCTGCAGCAGCTGCGGGAATGACGCAGATAGCGGCGATCATGAGAGCGGCTACGATCAGAGCCAGTGTTCTTTTCATGTTACACCTCTTCAAAAAAATTATTCATAAGCGACGAAACACTCGCCATCCTATTAACCATATTATACCGAAGATTCTTCTCCGTGTCAAGGGGATTGGGGAAAATTACACCCATATCTGATCCGAAAATTCGTTTCCTCCAAAAAAGGCCGAGCACCGCTCAGCCTTTCTTTGTATATTTACTTTTTCTTGCCGCAAACAAAACCGACGGCAATCAGCACAAGCATGATCAATCCGCCCGCACAAGGGCTCACGATACCCCGACAATCGGAAAGAACCCCCTCTTCAAACAGCTCATAGACAAGTCCGCCACGGTCTTCTTGATCACTCGGGAGCGTCCCTTGCTCGATTGCGATCATAGTCTCCTCCTCGCTTGGCAAAGAAGGCGCTGTCGTATCCACCAATACGGGCTCGGTGATCGGTTCATTTGTCCAAATCTCCGTTTGGAACTGTTCGGTCGTCTCGGGCTCGGTGGTTTCGGGCTCGGTGGTTTCGGGCTCGGTGGTTTCGGGGGAAAAATATACCTGATCGGAGAACGTGATGCAGGCAAAATACTCGCACATCTTCATGGAATACTGCCCGCCGATTCCGTGGCAGAACAGAATATCCGTCATGTAGTTTACGTCATCTTCTCCGCCGATTTCCAGCACAAACGCATAATTGCACTGATATCCGGCCAAGGGATATTCCTCAAGCTGCATTGCTTTCATCAAATCGATGCGCAGCTCGTAGATCACGTGCTGCGTTTGCTCATCATAGCTTCCTGCAAAATCATCCCGTGCGCTTTGATACTGCCCCGACCACGTAAAAGTAATATTTCTGTCTTCTATGTGATCGTAGCCAAAGCCCATTTCCAGATAACCCGGATCCTTGGCCTGCGCGTCTGTGGGAGCAAGACCCACCTGCAAGCAATTATAGGCAAAGAGCATGATGTCCTGGTCAAGAGAACAATTGTATCCATTGACACAATATACGTCAAACGCCAGGTACAGATACTGCCCGTCCCAGCCCCAATACGCATCGAAAATACCGTCCTTGGTTTTTTCCATCAGCGCTTCAAAATTCTCCGCACCGATATTGGTCGTAGCCACCAGGGATAAATAATCCTCGTAATCTTCAAACGGTGCATACTCGCCCTTAGAAATTATGCCGTCTATGATCGGCTCTTTGGATAAAAGCGGCACGTACCATTCTGTCGTAGCCTCCCCCGCTTCACCGTCCAGAATCTCTTCGTTCTTCTCGGCAGACGCCTCAAAATATCCAAAAACCTCCACGTAATCGGAAGCAGCCGCCGGAACGGTCAGGGCAAATACGATCAGCAAGCAAACGCTCACCAAAAGAATGCTTTTTTTCATGTTTCAAGCTCCTCCTCAAAGAGTCATTCTACCCATATTATAATCGATTCTCCCTCATCTGTCAACCTTTTTGGCACCAAGTGTCAAAATCCGCGAATACTCCTTGCATCTTTGGAAGATGTGTGCTATAATAAACTCAATCAATGGAAAGGAAGAATCCGTTATGAAGCATTTTTCTCTCTGCCCCTTCCCCCAGTATCCCGATTGCACGCTGATCGCTTATCTGCACGACAAGAGCCCCGAGCTCAACATCGGCGCGCGCCGCACGGTCATCGTTTGCCCCGGCGGCGGTTACGCATTCCTCTCTGACCGCGAGGCGGAGCCCATTGCACTGCAGTTTCTGGCACAGGGCTTTAACGTATTCATTCTGCGCTATTCGATCTGCGAACACGCCGCTGCCAATCGCCCCCTGCTCCAGGCCTGCAAGACGGTCAAGCTTTTGCGCGAGCACGCCGAGGAATACGACGTTGACCCGAATTACATCTTTATCAACGGCTACAGCG
>JAZNCR010000158.1:0-10266 GCA_045587605.1 Eubacteriales bacterium | reverse complement strand
GATTTTGAGTCCGTCACGTCTGCCAATTCCATCACACCGGCGCACAACGTGGATATTATATCATAACTTTTTTCTTTTTGCAAGTCCTCTTGCAAAAGTTTTATGAAAAAGCAAGGGACTTTTTTGCAATAGTCCCTTGCTTTGGGGAGGATGTCAAGAATCCCTTTCGCTCAGTGCGTGCTTGCTGGATACGACGGCGGGAACGTCATAGCAGGAGAAGGCGGCGTCAACCGTCGTGCGATTCATTTTCGGTGTGATCAGGCTGACCAGCGGAACAATCACGAAAGAGGAGAGAATAGCCACGGCACCGCATACGGTGGCATCCATCATGTGCGTAAATGCGTTGATCGATACAAATGCAATGCCGAAGATCATGGCTGCCCATACACCGGCCTTGGTTGTGCCTTTCCAGAAGAGGCCGAACAGGAACGGGCCGAGGAATGCGCCGGCGAGTGCGCCCCAGGAGATGGACATCAGCGTGGTGATCAGGCTGTTGGGACGAATCGCAATGAGGACAGAGATCACGATAAAGACACCGCAGAGCGCCTTGATGGCAATCTTTTGGTGTTTATCCGAAAGCTTGTTCGGGAAAATGCCGCCGATAAAGTCGATGACAAAGGTGGAGGAGGAGGTGAGGACGAGGGAGGAAAGGGTGGACATGGAGGCCGAGAGGACAAGCAGGAGCACGACGCCGATGAGCGCATCGGGGAGTGCGGAGGCCAGCATCTGCGGCACGATATCGTCAAACACAACCGGGTCAGCGCTGTAGTACAAGCGTCCGAAGCCGCCCATGAAGTAAGAACCGCCCGCAATGATCAGGGCAAAGATGGTGGAAATGATCGTACCGGTTTTGATCGATTTTTCATTTTTGATGGCATAGAATTTGGCTACCATCTGGGGAAGGCCCCAAGTACCGACCGAGGTCAGAATCAGCACCGACAGCAGCTGCATCGGCTTCGGACCAAACATGGATGCAAATGCGCCCTGCATCTCGGGCATATCGGCAGAAGGAATGCGGGAGAGGGCAGCGATGGCTTCCATAAAGCCGCCCCGGCCGTTGATGACGCCGCGCAGAATCAGCACCATGCCCACGAGCATGATAAAGCCTTGAATGAGGTCATTGACTGCCGTGGCCATATATCCGCCTGCGATGACGTAGATGGCGGTAATGAGCGCCATGCCGATGATGACGGCAGTGAAGGGAATATTGAAGGAAAGGGCAAAAAGACCGGAAAGTCCTTTGTACACTGAGGCAGAGTAGGGAATAAGAAATACAAAAACAATAACCGACGCAACAATTTTGAGCATACGGCTGTCGTAACGCTTACCGAAAAATTCGGGCATGGTTGCCGAGCCCAGATGCTTTGACATGATTCTAGTCCGACGGCCGAGCACAACCCAGGCAAGCAGAGAGCCGAGCAGAGCATTGCCGATACCGATCCAGGCCGCGCTGATACCGAAATTCCAGCCGAACTGTCCCGCATATCCAATGAACACGACGGCGGAAAAATAGGATGTTCCGTACGCAAACGCGGTCAGCCAAGGACCGACGTTGCGGCCGCCGAGCACAAAGTCGCCAACGCTGACGCTGCGGCGGCTGCAAATGACACCGACGGCAATCGTAACGGCGAAGAAGAGGACGAGAAGTGCGATTTTGATTACCATAATAAACCTCCAATTTATCGCAAAAGCGAATTAAAAAAAGAAAACCCTCCATCCCAACAAGAGGACGGAGGGTATCCGTGGTACCACCTCAATTTGCCGAAAAAACGGCCTCAATAACGTACAAGTATACGTCTCGCAGATAACGGCTGCGTGCCGTCGCAGTCTACCGGGCGGCTCCCGCCTTTCGGTGCGCAACTCCCGCGGTGTATCCGTATGCATGGTTGAGTGCGCCTCTCATCGACCGGCAGCTTTCTGTTCTCTCTTTTGCACACGTTAATTGACGCACGCGGCAGCGTCGGAAAGGAGCATCATCCGACTGCGCACGGCAATTACCCACGATCTTCGTTTGTATGAGACCATTATACATGAAAAAGAAACATTTGTCAATAGGAAATTTTAATTTCTCATTCAAATTTTTAATCGATTATCGAATCGAGCCATGCTTCACGCATGGTTTCGGCAAGTCCGATCGTGGCAGAACCGAGTTTCCCGTCAAAGCGGGAGACAGAGGGAAGCAGGATCGCACGGTCAGTATTCATCTGCGCGAGACGGCTGCGAACCATATCAAGAAATTCATCGTCTATCGGTTCGGTGCGGGACTCAAGCAGAACAGATGCGGGATCGGTTACGGCAATGAGGGAATAGAGCGCGATGGCCACCGCCGCGGCGCGCTCCGATTTATCGGTAAGGGTGAGCAGGGCCTGATCCAGCGTAAAGCCGGAACCGACGGTGATTTCTCCAAATCGTCCGGCACAGTTATGTGCGCCGAGCAGGGGCTTTCCGTCTATGGTCAGCATACCGCTGACCGGGCGGTCAAGAGAAAGCCAGATGCAGGTTTGATTTTGCAGCTCGGGAGAGGCATGATGGGAAGCCAGCGCAGAAGCACGGCTGTCCTCCATCAGCGTGATGCGCGAGACGGGAAGAAGCCCCTGCAGAAGCGTCTTGGGACGCATGGGGGAAAACTCGGTCAGCCGCGAGCCGAGAATGCGGTCGGTCTTCTCATCGTATCCGCCGGGCAAAAGCACACCCATGCCGATGCAGTCTTCCATATCCACGATCGATTTAAGATAGATGGACATATTTTTGAGAAAGAGGACAAGATTTTCCTCGCAGAAAAGGCCCTCGTCATAAGGATAAACAACCTCGTCGATCAGAGAAAGGGAGAGATCAAGCACGCGGAGGGTAAAATTGACTGACGTGAGGTCAAGAACCAGCAGGTGCAGATAAGGATTATAGGTAATCAGTCTTGCTTTGCGTCCGGCGCTTACCCGTTCATCCTTTTCCTGTCTGACAATACCGAGAGCGTCGAGGAGATCTGCAACCTTGCCTACCGTCATCAGACTCAGTCCCGTTTTTGCCGCAATATCCGCACGGCTGATTTCCTTCACCTCGGTGATCGCCGAAAAAATGGCGCGAGTATTTTCGCGTCGGATATGCTGTTGATTGGTTTTTTCCACGGTTGTTCCTCCGTTTTCTGTACAGGCTCAGCTTTCCGTAATTTGCCAGCAGCTTCTGCAGGGAAGCCTGAATAATCCCGGGATGGCGGCGGCAATACTTGGTATAGACCCTGTCGCAGAAGACAGGCGGAAAGAGAGCGCGGATATGTATCATAATAAAGTGGAAATTTGCGGTGTCAACACGGCAAAGCTGAAAACGCTGACGGCAGAGGAGAAGCGGGTATTGCTTGAGCGAAGCCGTGCCGGAGATATGGAAGCCAGGCAGGAATTGATCGACGGAAACCTGCGGCTGGTGCTCAGCATTATCCAGCGGTTTACCGGGCGCAGAGAAAATCTGGACAATCTGTTTCAGGTCGGATGTATTGGGCTGATCAAGGCGGTTGACAATTTCAATCTTGATCTCGACGTGAAATTTTCCACCTATGCCGTTCCGATGATTATCGGCGAGGTCAGGCGATATTTGCGGGATAACAATGCAATCCGCGTCAGCCGATCGGAGCGTGATCTGGCCTACCGCGCATTGCAGATGCGGGAGCAGCTCAGCAAGGAGCGGGGGGCGGAGCCGTCGGTTGAGGAAATTGCATCGGCGCTTGGAGAGAAGAAGGAAAACGTCGTTCGGGCCATGGAGGCCATCGTCGAGCCGATTTCGCTTTATGAGCCGGTGTACAGCGACAGCGGGGACTCGATTTATGTGATGGATCAACTCAGCGACGACCGAAATACCGACGAGGCGTGGCTTGAGGATATTGCCCTCAGGGAAGCCATGAAGCGGCTGTCCGAGCGGGAGAGAAAAATCATCAATCTCCGCTTTTACCGCGGGAAAACGCAGATGGAGATTGCAGAAGAAATCGGTATATCCCAAGCGCAGGTGTCAAGGCTCGAAAAGGGGGCACTTGAGCGAATCAAGAAGCAGATTTAGACGCGTGCTGCCGTCTGATGCGGCGAATCAAGCACGCGAAGCAAAGACCGAGGAGCGTTCCCGCCGCATCGATCATGACGTCGGTTACCTCAGACGAGCGGCCGGGAGAATAGAGCTGAATGAATTCATCCCCGATCGCCGAGAGCAGAGCGAAATAAGCCGCGGTGAGAAAGGGCGAAGGGAGCGAGGCGGTATCGGCCGTATTGAAATAGAGAAAGGCAAGCAGGGCAAACTCGCAAACATGCGCCAGCTTGCGGACGATATAGGTGAGAAGCTCGCTCTTCTCCGCAGGAAGGGAGAGGAGTGAGAGAAGAGAATCGACGATGCCGCGGCTGGCCGCCGAGGATTCTGCCGCCGTTTTGGCAGAATTGGAAAAAATAAAGACAAGCGTGATAAGAGAAAGAATTCCCCAAAACCAGGGCTTAAATGACGTGCGCATATCTCTGTCGCCGCAGGGCGGCCTCCTTTTTGAGAATTGGGGCTTGCAATCGGGAACGAATTGTGGTATACTATGGAAGTGGTTTGCTCCCATAGTTAAATGGATATAACGGCCCCCTCCTAAGGGGCAGTTACAGGTTCGATTCCTGTTGGGAGTGCCAGAGAAGTCCGGCGCATTGCGCACGGGCTTCTTTGCTTTGTAAAATTAAACGGATATGTATAATTATACCATTTTATTTTTCAAAAAGCAATACGTTGGAGCAAGAAAAAGTGAGGGGCGAGCCTTCTTGCGGAATTATAGATTCTGTGATATAATAAGAATGAAGAGAGCATTTTTTCGGAAAGGAAATATCAGTTCAGGGAGGAGAAATAAATGAACGGAAAAGCGAAAAAGATCATCACCGCATCTGCGCTGGCTGCCGTAGGGATTACGGGTGTTTTTGCCGCATCTCACGCCTTGACGTATTATATGATGCGGATCGCACTTGACCGTATCGAGCCGAAGGTGATGACCCGGGCGAAGGCACAGTTGATGGGGTCAAAGGAAAACCAAGCTCTGCTCACTCGTCTGCGCGTTGCCTCCGCCGCGCTCGAGGAGCGGGTTAGCGAAGAGGTGGAGATCATCGCGCACGACGGCATTAAGCTGGTCGGGCACTATTGGCCTTGTGATAATGCGAAGCGAACAGTCGTTGCCATGCACGGCTGGCGCTCGTCCTGGTCGATGGATTTCGGTGCGATTGCCGATTTCTGGCATGAGAACGGCTGCAATATTCTCTTTGCCGAGCAGCGCGGACAGAACAAAAGCGGCGGCGAATATATGGGATTTGGTCTGATGGAGCGCTACGACTGCCGCAGATGGGTCGAATGGGTCAACGCAAACGGAAGCGCATTTCTCCCTGTCTATCTCGGCGGTATTTCGATGGGGGCGACGACCGTGCTGATGGCGGCAGGTCTCAATTTGCCGCCCAACGTCGTGGGCATCGTTGCCGACTGCGGCTTCACGTCCCCCCAGGCGATCTGGCAGCACGTGGCTGAGGATAATCTGCATATTTCCTACGGAATCCGCCGTGCGGCGGCAGATGACCTCTGCCGAAAAAGGATCAAGGTGGGGGCGGGCTCCTATTCCACGACTGAAGCACTGAAAAACACCGATATTCCGGTCCTTCTCGTGCACGGTACCGATGACCGCTTTGTTCCGATTGAGATGACCTATGAAAACTATAAAGCCTGTGCATCTCCCAAGCGGCTTTTGGTTGTTCCGGGGGCTGAGCACGGCACGAGTTATCTCGTCGATCGGGAGCAGTATGAAGAAAAGATACTTTCCTTCTGGCGGGACTACGATCTGACGCGAAGAGAAATGCAGGAAGAGACGGAGAGTAACGCCGCAGACGAAGAAAATGCGAAGAACGATTCCGGCGGCTTCCGCGCATGAAATACGCAAGAATACAGCCCTCGTTCCCCAAATGAGCGAGGGCGCTATTATTTGCGGTAAAAGCGTGATTCTTAAGGAAAGTTAAGAATTCTCATTGATATATATTAAGAAATATATGGTAGGATATACGCGGAGGTGAAAAGCAATGCATGTGCTGGTTGTTGATGACGATAGAGAAATCGTTGACAGTATAAGTATTTTTCTTTTGGGAGAGGGCTACAAGGTATTCAAAGCCTATGATGGACTTGAAGCACTTGATATTCTATCCGAAAATGAAGTGCATCTGATGATCCTTGATATTATGATGCCAAAGCTTGACGGGATCAAAACCTTGATGAAATTGCGCGAATCAAGAAATATTCCCGTTATACTTCTTTCTGCAAAATCCGAGGATACGGATAAAATATTCGGTCTTACTGCCGGAGCGGATGATTATGTTACCAAACCCTTTAATCCTTCCGAGCTGATGGCAAGAGTCAGATCGCACCTGAGAAGATATACCATGCTTGGCTCTATCGGGAAGCAGAACGGTGAAATTGTCATTGACGGGCTGTGTGTCAATACCGAGCGCAAAACGGTAAAGGTTGATGGAGAAACCGTAAGGCTTACTCCGATTGAGTATAAAATCCTTGAGCTGCTTGTCAGAAACAGAGGGCGTGTATTCTCAGCAGAAGATATTTATTCAAGCGTATGGAATGAGCAAACGATTGTGGGAGACAACACAATTGCGGTACACGTCCGTCATATCAGAGAAAAAATAGAGATCAATCCCAAAGAACCGAAATATCTGAAGGTGGTTTGGGGAATCGGTTATAAGATTGATTAAAGGAGGTATCGCAATGAGGAAAATCGTATATTCCGGGATTCTTAAGTTTATTGCAGTGATTTTGTTTGTTGCAAGCATTGCTTGCGGAACCTTGATTGTGGCTGACGGAATCACCGAATATGTAAATGAGGAGCACGATATATATTCTTTTGAACGTGATTTTTCGGCATCAAGGCGTATTTCCTTCTTGCTCAGCGACCCTGAAAGCGTAGTGCTCAACGTCTATTATAGTATTTTCCGTACGTATGATGACAACGGTGATTTCATTGACCGAGGGAAAAATGATATTGAGGAAAAAAGCGACGATATAAAAAGCAGCATAAAACAAAGGTTCGAGGATTACTATAATTCTGACAAAATAAATTATTACGTGCAGTGGAACGATCTTGTCATAACAAACTGCGGTGCCGAAACCCCGGAAGAGCTTATGCAGGGAGAGTTTTATTCGTATTTCAAGCGGGACAGCGCAGGTAACGTTGAGCATACATCGACGAATGAAACCCCTACATACTGGATTGAAGAAATTGCTCGATTCGACAGGGAAAGTACAATTATTATCAGCTGTAATATCAAGCAAGAAGTTGTCAATGAATATCGAGCAATTTGGGAAAAACAGCAAGGAATCGTTATCGATACCATAACGCAGACTCTTGTATGCGTGATTGCTGCGCTGCTTCTGCTCATCTATCTTCTCTGTGTATGCGGAAAGAACAAAAACGGCGAATATAGGAATATGTGGCTCGATTACATATGGATTGAAGTACATTTGGCAGCGATTGCCGTTTTTGGTCTCGGTGCGGTTGCTGTCTGTGTGATGATGCTTGATGAGTATATATTGAATCCTTTCCCGCAAGACTTGATTTATCTGATTTTGGGAGCAGCTTCAGCACTCGGCAGCTTGGGCATCATAACATCTTTGCTATCAATCATACGGAATATTAAAACCCGCAGATTGATCGAAGCAAGCATTATTCTTCGGATGTTAAGATGGATCATTCACCTGTTCACCAAGGTTGTCAAGTGGATTTGGAAGATAACCAAAGGATTTTGGACGACAATCTTCAGATTGCTCTCCAAAAAGACGGGTGTACTCTTTATCAGCATGCTGTTTATCTATACCGTCCTTATCGGAATTTTAGGAATCGGCACGGTTTTCTCTCCGGTATGGTTTATTATCGGCGTTCTTTTGTTTGTGTTTGCCTGCTTCGTCCTTGCTTACAGAGCTAACGATTTTGACGAGATCAAAAAGGGGGTAAGCGAGGTGCGTAACGGAAAGGTATTCTATAAAATCCCCGAGCTCAAGTGCGATGATATGCGGGCGTTGGCAGTGAATATCAACGATATTGCCAAGGGACTTGACGAATCGGTATCTGCCAAAGTAAAAGCGGAAAGATTAAAGACCGAGCTGATTACGAACGTTTCGCATGATCTGAAAACGCCGATAACCTCTATTATCAGTTATACGGAGCTATTGTCCAAAATAGAGGAACTGCCGGAGGAAGCGAAGAATTATTCTGCGGTGATTGCAAAAAAGGCCGACAGATTAAAAAGACTTACGCAAGACTTGTTTGATATTTCTAAGGTGCAGAGTGGTAACGATGATGTTGTTTGGGAAAAGCTCGATGTTGCACTTCTTATCAATCAAGCGCTTGGTGAACACGATAATGAAATTCAGGATTCGGGTTTGTTATTCTGTGTAAAAGCCCCTAAAGAGCTATACATTTCTGCTGACGGTCGAAAGATGTCCCGTGTTTTAAGCAATTTAATTAACAATATTCTTAAATACACAATGAAAAACACGCGAGTATTTATTACCGCATCCGAAAAGGACGGGGATATTGAGATTGAGCTTAAGAACATTTCTGCATATCCGTTGAATTTTCATGTGGATGAAATAACCCAGCGCTTTGTTCGAGGCGATGAATCGAGAACCGCTGAAGGAAACGGTCTTGGCCTTGCAATCGCAAAAAGTTATACCGAAATATGCAACGGAAGCTTTGAGATTGTCGTTGACGGAGATATGTTTAAGTCGATTTTGAAATTTAAAAAGTACGTTTGAAAGAGAGGGTGCCGCGCTTGTTTGCGCGGCACCCTGCTTTATTTCGGTTTGTCAAGATAACAATTATTTCCCCGCAACGCTCATGTTCGGTACAAAGACCGAGGGAGCGCCGAAGGCGGTAAACAGACTGCCAAAGCCGATCTCGAGGTCGGAGCCGACGGCGGCAATTGCCTTGAGCCAGCCAAAGAAGTTGTCTGCAACCGTAAAGGACTTGAGCGGACGGCCAAGCTTGCCGTTTTCAATCGCGAATCCCGCACATTCAATCGAGAAATCGCCCGTTACGGCGTTAGCACCGGCATGAAATCCCTTCATTTCGGTTACGTAGATGCCGTCTCCGGCAAGTGCAAGCAGCTCGTCAAGAGATTTGTCTCCCGCTTCCATGCAGAAGCAATAGGGGCTGATGCCAACGGTTGCGGCATAGCTGCCCTTGCTTGCGTTTGCCGTCGTTTCCACGCCTGCCTTTGCTGCCGTGGAAAGATTGTGCAGAAGGGTCTTCAGCACACCGCCTTCAATGACGTTCTTACGGGCGGTGGCAACTCCCTCGGCGTCGAAATGCGCCGATGCGGAAGCACCCTCGCGATCGGGATCGTCGCTGATGGTCACGCAGGGTGCGGCAACCGTCTCGCCCTCCTTGCCGGCCAAAAGGGAAAGTCCCTGCTGGGCATTCTTGGCTGAGAAAACGGGGGAGAAGGTGGAGAGGATATTGCGAGCCTGCTTGGGAGAGAATACGACATTATATTTTCCGGTCTCGATCTCACCCGCACCGAGCATGGAGCAGGCCTCGGCTACCGTTTTCTTTGCAGCCGTGTCAAGCGAATCGGGCGAAATATCGGTCACGATATCAAAGGAGACCTGCTTTTCGTCCTCATTGCCGACAATGGCTTCAATGACAGCGGCATTGAGGGTGACGTGATTTTCGAGCTCAAGACCGGTGGAATTGACGAGGTTAATCTTGATCTCCTCGGTAATGGCAGTTGCCTCAGTACCGTCGCAAACAAGCGGGCTTGCCGCATAAGCGGCTTTGTCAAGTGCCAGCGCGGACTTTGTCAGAAGTGCCGTTTTGGCCATCTCGGCGGCAGCCTTCGGGGAGCGGTAGGCGGGAGAGCCTGCGAAGATAAAGACCTCATCGTCATTTTCGATCATCGTCGCAGCGGTTGCGGCGCGGTTGACGAGCGCCGTCATTTCCTCTTCCTCAAGCAGCTCGGTCGAGGCATAGCCCATGTGACCGTTTACGATACAGCGGAAGCAGATTCCGCCGCTTCGGTTGCTTGATACACCCTTAAGCTCGTGCTTGAAGGTGGTCGCCGAAGCATCGGCAACCTCCATATAGTAAATTTCGTACTGCTCAATGCCGGCGGCAGCCGCGGCATCGATCAATGCCTTTTTCAGACTGGTAAATTCCATCGTTATCCCTCCTTAGCGTCCGCCGACTGTGATTTTGGATACGCGGATGAGCGGCTGACCGACGTC
>JAZNCR010000157.1:0-3214 GCA_045587605.1 Eubacteriales bacterium | reverse complement strand
CAGTTTTCGTATGTAAGCATAAGTGACCTCCGAGATAACGAAGGGGATGCCTGTTTGGGCATCCCCTTCCCTTTTTTGGTTGGGCTGTTATTTGCGCAGAGCGATCGCACCCACGCGGACGGCAAGGAAGAGAGCGAAATTGAGCAGCGCCCCGGCGAGTATGCCGACGGCAGGTCCGAGCAGATTAATGGTCATGGTGCAGGGGAGTGCTTGCGCGATCAGAATAAAGACCGCGATGCCGGCAGAGCCGCCGGTGGCGGCGATCAGCGCGCCGAGCACCGCCCATACGGCAAAGGATGCAAGATCGGTGCGCGCGATCTCGGCAAAATAACCGCGCACCGTTATCCCGCGGGGCAGCGTTTTGTCGCGGAGGGTGGAGACGAAGATGACGAGCAGGAAGGGGATTGCCGTCACCGATGCCGCAAGCAGATCGGCCGCGCGCCCCTCGGGGAGGGGGATGCCAATATAGGGGAGAAGCGGTGTGATGGCAAAATAGAAGGCGCAGGCGATCAGATTCGCGCAGGCATACTGCAGAAATCGGTTAAAATACGGATTATCGGTCTTCATCAGAACAGCTCGATCAGGTCCTTGGGGGAGGCGGTGAAGTTGTGCACGCCGCCCTCGGGCAGAATGGCAACCATGTCCTCGATGCGGCAGCCGTACTTCCCTTCCAGATAAATGCCCGGCTCAACGGTGACCACGTGGCCGCGCTTCAGCACGGCGTCGGCAGGCGCGACCTTCGAGAGGCGGGGTGCTTCATGGACGTACATACCGACACCGTGGCCGAGTCCGTGACCGAACTTGCCCCGGTATTCGGGGATCGATTCAATGACGTCGCGGGCGGCGGCGTCACAGGCACGGCAGGATGCGCCCTCGGCAATGATGTCAAGTGCGGCCTCTTGTGCGCGGCGCACGGTATCGTAAAGCTGCTTGATCTCGGCGTCGGCAGAACCGAGCACGACGGTGCGGGTCATGTCCGAAACGTAGCCGTCTACCTTTGCACCGTAGTCCATCGTGAGGAATCCGCGTTCCAGCTTGACGGGACGCGGAACGCCGTGCGGGCGGGAGGATGCCGTGCCCGAAACGGCAATGGTTGAGAAGCCGATGTCCTCGGCACCGTTGCGGCGCATGAAGAACTCCAGCTCAAGTGCAACCTCGATCTCGGTCATGTTGGGATGCAGGACGGTCAGGATGTGTGCGAAAGCGGCGTCGGCGATCTTCTGTGCGCGGCCGATGGCGGCAAGCTCATCTGCATCCTTGAATTCGCGAAGCCCGCTGATCAGTGTGCCGGCGGGTACGAATTCGGCACCCTGCAGCTTGTCCTTGATGCGGGCAAAATCAGCACAGGAGAGGGTGTCGTCCTCGTATGCAATGGTGTAGACCGCGTCCTTGCGTGCGATTTCCAGCACGCAGTCGAGCATACCGCCCTCGGGCATCACGATCTCGAACTCGTCGCCCGAAACCTCGTCCTTTGCCGCCTCAATATAGCGGAAGTCGGCAAGCAGATAGGCGGCGCGGCGGGTAACGAAAACATAGCCGTCGGTGTAGTCAAAGCCGCTGATCCAACGCTGGCTGACGGACGAGGTCAAGAGAACGGCGTCGGTCGTCATAGCGGCTTGTAAACGGGAAAGATGGGACATAAAAAGCCTCCTTGCGTATTGTTTTTGTTTCCTGAAAAATTGCTTTATTCGCGTCCGGCCAGATATTCCAGCGCGAGCAGATAACTCTTGTAGCCGAAGCCGCAGATCTGCTTCACGCAGACGGGCTCGATGACCGAGATGCGGCGGAATTCCTCCCGCGCGTGAATATCGGACATATGCACCTCGACGACGGGAATCGGCTTGATGGCCGAGATTGCATCGCGGATCGCATAGGAATAATGGGTGTACGCGCCGGCGTTGAGGATAATTCCGGTATATTTGCCGATGGCATCGTGCAGAAGATCAATCAGCACGCCCTCGTGGTTGGTTTGGGCAAAGTCGACGCCGACCCCGAGCTTGTCGGCGAGCGCGGCGATTTCGGCATTGATGTGCGCAAGGGTCATCGTGCCGTATTGATCGGGCTCGCGTGTGCCGGTGAGATTGATGTTCGGACCGTTGAGAACAAGATATTGCTTTTTCATACGGGATACCCCTTCGTTTTCTTCAATATATTATATATACAGTTGTCAGCGGGAAAATGCGCGCACCGCTTCCTGCATCGCGGCGGCATCCTCTGCCATCGTGCCGGCCGATTCGCAGATGATACGGGGGGCCAGCCCGTCCCGCGCGATGACCTCGGCAAGCGGGAAAAAGTCGGGGCCGAAGCGGTCGTCGGCAAAGGTCAGATGCTTTTTTTCTCCCGCCTCGGTGAATTCGATCTTGGAAAAATGACAGTGCAGACGGCGTGCCGCCTCGTCACCTGCCGATTTAGCGATCGCCGCGAAGACGGCGCGGTAATCGTCGGCCGTAAAGAATCTTCCCTGCTCGCGGGCGTTGAGATGGCCGAAATCGACCACGGGAACAAGACGGGGGCTCAGGCGACAGAGGGTGAGCACCTCCTCCAGCGTGCCGAGCTGGTTGCGCTTGCCCATCGTCTCAAGCCCGATGCGGATACCGGGAAAACAGCCTTCAACGGCGGCAAGCGTCCGCTCAAGCGTGTCGGCGGCAAGGGCCATCGCCTCGGCGCGGCTGATCTTTGCCGCGCTTCCGGTGTGCACCACAATGGTGTCCGCACCCAGCGCCTCGGCGGCCTCAAGCGAGCGCGTGATGTAATCGAGACTCCTCAGCCGCTTCTCGGGATCGACCCCCGAGAGGGAAATATAATACGGCGCGTGCAGAGACATGGCAATGCCGTGCTCGCGCGCCTTTTCTCCGATTTTGCGCAGCGAATCGAGCGAGGCGGTAAGGCCGTTCCCCGCTTGATATTCATAAGCGTTAAGTCCGCGCGCGGCAAGCCAGCCGGGGGCCTGCAGGGTGGATTTGTACCCTTCGGCGTAAAAGGATTCGGAGTTTCCGCCCGGACCAAACAGCGGTGCAGACATAAAAGCCCTCCCGATCAGATGGATTTTGTATAATCGCCGTGCTTTTTGCGCCATGCGGCGAGAATCGGACGCTCCATCGCCCGCTTGATTCGCCAGAACAGCGTCTTTTTGTCGCGGATCGGGGGAACGAGAATTGCCTTCATGCCGCAGAAGCGGGCACAGGCAACGTCGGTAAGTCGGATCGTAGCCATG
>JAZNCR010000156.1:0-7770 GCA_045587605.1 Eubacteriales bacterium | reverse complement strand
CGCTTCTGCTTCTTATAGAAGTTGGTATCGTTGAGCGAGCTGGCGGCTTTCGCATCACCTGATGCCTCGTGGTACTCAAGGCGCTCGACAGGACGGCCCTTGAGCAGGTGCTCTTCAACGATCTCCGGAATATCCTCGGGCTTCACCATGCTGTAGAAGGTGCCGTCCGGGTAAACGATCATAACAGGGCCGAGGGCACAAAGGCCGAAACAGCCGGTGGTAACAATCTTGACCTCTTCGGTCAGATCCTTGGCTTCAAGTTCTCTCTCCAGGGCATCGCGAAGTGCCATGCTGCCCGAAGAAGTACAACCGGTACCGCCGCAGATCAATACGTGTGAGCGAATCATATTACTCTTCCTCCTGCTTATTTGTTGCCGATCGTGTACTCTTCAACGATCCGACCGCCCTTGAGATGCTCTTCCACAACACGGGCAGCCTTTTCTGCGGTCATCTTGACGTAGGTGACCTTTTCCTTGCCGTCCTCGAAAACCTCGACAACGGGCTCATACTGGCAAATGCCGATGCATCCGGTCTGGGTTACCGTGATCTTCTCGGTAAGACCGGCGCGGTTAACTTCTTCAACAAATGCACCGAGCACGGGACGTGCACCGGCAGCAATGCCGCAGGTAGCCATGCCGACGACAACGCGGACAGCGCCCGACCCCTCGCGAATGGCAACCTTGTCTTTCATTCTTTCCTTAATCGCAGCAAGCTCAGCTAAGCTTTTCATTGCTCTCAAACCTCCGATTATAAAATCTTTCGTAAATTAATTTTGTGCCGCATACTGTTCGCCCAGGTATCCGCGAATCCATTCGATTACCTCGAATTCTCCAAGGGAAACCTCCCCCAGAACCGCGCGCAGTTCGACAGTATTCAACGTGACCGCGCCGCGCGGTGTGGTATGGGTAAAGCGATAATCGATCTCAGGGTGGCCCTGAATGATAACACAGAGCGTTTCAACGATGTCACCGAGCGGCGGAAAATCGATACTTTTCGTATCAAAGGTGGCCGTCAGCGTCGTCCCGTGTCCGATCGGGTCGACCGATTCGTGCACCGACGAAATGTTCAGCGTCCCGCCCGTCTGCTCTGCCGCAAGCTGCAGGAGGGAAATCCCCATGCCTACCTTGCGGGTTGTCCGGGTGGTGTAAAACGGATCGCGCACCCGACGCAGAATCCCGTCGGTCATACCGCAGCCGTTATCGGCAATGGTGAGAGTCAGCCATCCGGCCGCGTCCTCCGCGAGCGTGATCTCAATCTCATCGGCTCCCGCCGTGATCGAATTCTGTGTAATATCCAGAATATTGAGCGACAGCTCTTTCATTTACATGTACTTCTTGAGAATATCGTCCATATCCGCCACCGTCAGACGACCGTAAACGTCGTTGTTGATGGTCAGGACGGGAGCAAGGCCGCATGCACCGATGCAGCGGGTTGCCTCAAGCGTAAACTTGCCGTCGGGCGTCGTGCTGCCCGGCTCAACGTGCAGCGTCTCCTCGATCTTCTTGATCAGATCGCCCGAGCCCTTGACGTAGCAGGCCGTACCAAGACATACGGCAATGGCTACATCGCCCTTCGGGTTGAGGGAAAACTGTGCGTAGAAGGATACGATACCGAAAATTTCCTCAATCGGCGTATCGGTCTTCTCGGCAATAATCTTCTGCACCTCGATAGGCAGATAGCCGTAGATTTCCTGTGCCTCCTGCAGGATAGGCATCATGGCACCCTTGACGCCGCGATACTTTTCGATTACCTCAAGCAGTTTTGCTTCCTGCTCCTTGGTGCCGCGAAATTGGACCGTGGTCAATTTCTTTTTCATGGTTGTGAACTACCTCCTGTTGGATTTTTAAACTCGTTAAAGATAGACATTGATACATCTATAACATATCTCATCTATTATACAACATTTTTATCAAAAAAGGAATAGGAAAATCAAAATTTCTAAAAATTATTTTCAAAAGTCCGTCTTTTTTCGCTGTTTTTATTATTTTGCCGCAAAAACGGGGTTTTGACTATTCTCCGCGCAGATAACGGAAAAGGCGCTCAAGCAGAACGGCGTCTTCTTCCTCCGGGTCTCCGATGGGCAGGGCGTGAACGGCCTCGTTTATCTGATCGGGATAATGCGCGTCCGAATCGGTCAGCGTTGCCATCATGGAAAGAGACGGATGCTCGGCAGTGAGCCGCGCAACCTTCTCCTCCCCGTTAAACTCCACACAGCGGAAGCCGGGCTCGGGCGGCACGGCACCCAGGATCTCAATCATCCCGTTTGACGGGCGGTCAACGTGAGCCGGAAACGGCTCTCCGCCCGCCGCTCTTGCCGCCGCCGCAATTTCTGCAAGGGAAAGCGTGGTGGAGGTAATCAGCAGAATCGGCTCTGTCCCGACGATATTGTCATCCTCATCCATATAATTCTGCTCACCGAAAATATGCGGCTTGTTTTTGACCGGCATCATGGCGGGGCGAACGGTATTCTGCCAAAAATTCATGGCCATCTCCAGCCGCGGAAAAAGGCAGACAACATGAATTGCCTCTGCCGACTCTACCTCGATCCCCGCAATCGGAAGCACGCCGTATGCGTGGCAGGCATCAAAGAAAACCGGAAGATTTCCTGCCGAATTGTGGTCGGTAAGTGCCGCCATGCGCAGACCGTTGAGTGCGGCAATTCCGGCAACGGCCACCGGCGTCATGGCATTATCGGCACAAGGAGAGAGGCAGGAATGAATATGGAGGTCGTAAAAGCAAGCCATCAGGCATCAAGCAAACGCGCAAGTGCGGCACACAGTGCATAGGCCGACTCCGGACTGCGCAGAAGCGTGATCTCCTGTTCTCGTGCCTTCTCGACAACCTCGGGCGCAATCTCCGCCCCCTCGGCAAGCAGGACTGCCGGCAGATCGCGCAAAGATGCCACAGCCAAGATATTGACGTTTGTCATAATGGTAATCCAAAGCATATTCGCCTCGGCTCTTCCCATCACCCAGCTGAGGAGATCTCCCGTATAGCCGCCGCTGACCTCACGCTCACCATCGGCAAGATTAAGCACCTCAAGGCTCATTTTTTCAATGACTGTCTGTATCTGCATCAGGTTTTCCTCCGCAATTTACAAATTGGGGAAAAATCATTCCCCGTCGTGCACCATGCGTCCCATCGCACGCCAGATGTCCTCAATCTGCTGGCGCATTCGGATCACGCAGTCGCTCTCATCGGCTTCCTCGCGCACAATATCCTCGGCCAGCGCCATACAGCTCGGCGCGCCGCAGGAGCCGCAGTCAAGGTTCGGCAGCTGACGGCCGATTTCCTGCATCCGCTGCATTTTGCGCAGCGCTTCGCCGCGGTTTTCATCAAGCTGCATGATGGGCTGGTAATCAACCCCCGACGCCCAAAGCACCTCAGCGGGAATCTCACCGCTGAGCAGGTCCCGCGCACCACGGTTCTGCGAAACGGGAAGGAAGCGACGCAGGTTCTGCAGTCTCGCCTTGGCAATGAAGGGATTTTCCATGTTCATTGCTCCGCCTACACATCCGCCGCTGCAGGCATTCAGCTCAATAAATTCAAGTCCGGCGAAATTTTCCTTTTCAATTTCATCAAGCACCTTGATGACGTTCTCGATTCCGTCGGCGGCCAGATATTTATCGTTGAGCAGTGCCGACGATTCCCCGCCCGAGCCCGCCCAGCTGATGCCAATGATGCCGGAGCGGGAGGCAACATAGGGATTTTCGATTTTTTTCATGGCGGGGATCAGGCGGAAATAAATATCACTGATCGACAGCACGCCGTCAACGGCACTCTTCTCCACACCGATCGGATTGCGGGCATAGCTCACCTTTGCCGGACACGGCGAGATAAACAGCGCACAGATGTCCTTTTCCTCAAGCTCGGGATGACGGCGAAGCGCCTCCTCCTTTGCGAGTCTTGCCGCCAGCTCAACGGGCGGCAGGATGGGCAGGACGTTATCAAGCAGATAGGGGAAGCGCACGCTGATCAGACGCACCACGGCGGGACAGGCCGAGGAAATCACCGGCTTGACAACGTCGGGACGGTGCAGATACTGCCGCGTATACTCGGAGACGATCTCGGCGGCGCGCGCCACCTCGAATACGTCGTCGAATCCGATCTCGACAAGCCCTGTCAGTATGTAGTCCAAATCGTCAAGCTTATCAATCTGCCCGTAAAGCGCGGGTGCAGGAATGGCAATCTTCCATTTATAGTCGGAAAAATCCTCCAGCTTGTCGCAGAGGGCCATCTTGGCGCGGTAGGGACAGACGCGGATACATTCACCGCAGTCAATACACCGCTCGGATTTGATCACTGCGTGTCCGTTCCGAATCCGAATTGCTTCGGTGGGACAGCGTTTAAGGCAGTTGGTACAGCCTTTGCATTTATCCAGTTCAAGAGATACCGAATGTCGGTAAGGGTACTCTGACATTCCGCAGCCTCCTCTCAAAAAAACAAATTCTCTTACAGATTGATCTGCATGGTGACGGTCGTGCCGACCCCCACCTCGGTGTCAATCTTCATCTCGTCGGTATAACGCTTCATATTGGGCAGGCCCATGCCGGCGCCGAATCCGAGCGAACGTATATTGTCGGGTGCCGTGGAAAAGCCCTCCTGCATCGCCATTTCAATGTCGGGGATGCCCGGACCGCTGTCTGCCAGAATGATCACCACACGGTCGGGATAAATTTCCAGGTCAGCCGTTCCGCCGTTGGCATGAATCACCATATTGATCTCTCCCTCGTACATGGCAATTGCCACACGGCGGATCACATCCGGGGAAAGCCCGAGCTGACGGAGCAGCTTTTTGACGTTGACCGAAGCCTTGCCCGCCGACGTGAAGTCGCCGCCAACGACGTTAAAATGATATTTCAGCACATCACTCACAACGATTCCTCCCCGTCCCCCGCAAGTCCCTCGGCGTAGAGCTTGCCGCAGGCCACGTACATTCTTTCCTCGGTCGAGAGAAGAACGATACCGCCCTCCTCGGCCAGAGCAATCATATCTTCGCTCGGCATTTTGCCGCGCACGAAAACAATGCATCGCATATCCATCATCATTGCCGTGCGAATCACCTGCGGATTGACCAGACCCGTCAGCAAAACCGCCTGCTCCTTGACGTAAGCCAGTACGTCACTCATCATGTCACTTCCGCAGGCGGTGTGGATTTCGGTATCCAGTCGGTTACCGCCGCACAGCACCTCGGCATTCAACAGCTTGACAATGTACTCAATTTTCATACTTTCCTCAGCCGAAGCGTCTTTCTCTGACCTCGGCTCCTCCTTTATGGGGAAAAATTCCCGCCGCATGACATGGGGACGGGCTATATCACCATTATACACGAAAAAAGACAAAAAAGAAATAGATTTGTGAAATTTTTTTCAATATTTTCCCCAATTTTTCTTTCCCCTCCTTTGGGCCCTGTTCTTCCGTCGTGCACGACAGTCCCTTGACAAAGACGGGAAAACATGATATGATAGAGCAAACGCGGGTATGGCGGAATTGGCAGACGCGCCGGATTTAGGATCCGGTGGGCAACCGTGCAGGTTCGACCCCTGTTACCCGTACCAAAAATCGACACCCTTCTGTCGAAGGGTTTCGATTTTTGGTAGGTAATAAGTATATATGCAAGTGATAACGCAACATTGGTTTAGGTTTCCGATAAAGCGGGTAGTAGATATCTACTTTTTCTACACGCTTACCGTCAATCCTTTCTGCTTCGTGAATATGCGTTTTAGGCCAAAAAGTCAAGGGGTGCGTCACAACTTTTTTCGCTAAGACTGAAAACATTTTATTACGAAAACGCACTTCTACGTTTCTGCATCCCTGTACATTTACTGAATTTCTCTTTTCTTGAAAAACACAACCGATAAATACCAAGAAAAGATGTATACGCCGATCCCAACAATGGCAACCAACGCTAAAATCAAGTTAGGCTGTATCTCACGCATAAGTTGTCCTCTGAGAATACCTGATGCCAAAACACTTGAACCACAAACAAAACCAATCATGATATAGTACGCCGTGCGTCCCTTCTCCACACCAAGCTTGAAAACAAACGGCAGACAAATAGAAGATGTAAGTGTCGATACGATCAGCATCAATAACATAAGAACAGCAAAATCTCCAGGCACAAAATTACGTGCAATGATCATTTTTACGGCCTGCGCAACTCCCGTAGCAACTAAAACCGTGAGTTGAGTAAGCAACCCGATCAAATATTTCCCGCACACGATCTGTACTTTCGTATATGGCAATGTTCCGCTGTATTGCATCCACCGGCTCCGTTCATCATAGGCAAGCAGATTCACAGGAATCATCCCGCAGAGCAGGCAGGGATAAAACACGAAAAACATATTATCATTGCTAAAAAGCGACACTGCAATGAAGACGACCGCAATAAGAAGATAGGCTCTGCAGTATTTCTTCATCATATACCAATCTTTTAAAAGAAGCCCCTTCATGTTATCTCGCCTCCTTTACCATAAATACAAATAGTTCCTCGATACTAATGGGACTGACATGAATACCTGAAGACACGGTGCTTCTTTGTACCATTACCTCAACACCGTAGGGGTTTTCCTTTCTGTACTTGATTGCATCGGAGGGAATATCTTGCAATTCCTCGGCAGTACAATGAACAAGCCCATATTCGGAAAGCAATTGATCCTTCTCCTCGCAAAGCAGAAGCTTTCCTTTATGCAGAAAGGCCACATAGTCGCAAAGTTTTTCAAGATCGCTGACGATATGAGACGAAATAAGAATGGAGTGGTTTTCGGCCCTTGTAAAGTCACTGAACATCTCAACTACTTCATCCCGTACAACAGGATCAAGCCCCGATGTTGCTTCGTCCAAAATGAGCAATTTTGCATTATGAGATAAAGCTATGGCGATACCCAGTTTCATCTTCATACCCCGGGAAAACGCTTTGAACTGCTTTTGGTCAGGCAATGCAAGTTTCTGTACCAAACGAGCATATTCCGCATCATCCCAGTTGCGGAATGTGTTTTTCATTACCTTTCCGACTTGTTTTACTGTGAGGCATTCCGGGATACCAACCTCATCCATTACGACGCCGATATCCTCTTTGGTGAGCTCGATACTGTCGCTGTTATCCTTTCCCAAAATTGTGATACTTCCGCTGTCCTTGTGGATCATATCGAGAATGAGTTTTATCGTAGTGCTTTTACCAGCACCGTTTTCACCAATAAGGCCCATAATACATCCGCTTGGCAGGGTAAGATTCAATTTATCCAGCGTGAAGCCGGGATATGATTTTGTTAGGTTTTTAATTTCAAGTGCGTTCATCCTTGTTCCTCCAGACTGAAATTAACCATTTCGATAATATCCTTTTTGCTCAAATTACAGGAAGCCGCGAGTCTAACGATCTCGTCAATATGTTCTTCGATCTTTTTCAGATTCTCTTCCCGAAGCAACTCCACATTTTTCGGGGCAACATAGCACCCCTTGCCGGGAAGCGTATAGATAAAGCCGTCCTTTTCAAGTTCCTCATATGCACGCTTGGTGGTAATAAAGCTGATACGAAGATCCTTGGCAAGGCCACGAATGGATGGAAGCATTTCATCTTCTTTCAAAGCCCCGCTAATAATCTGGCTCTTGATTTGAGAATATATCTGGTCGTAGATCGGAGCGCCGCTTTTATTATCAATCAGTATGTTCACGTCATCACCTCTGTTTATACTGTGTATATTTATTATATACGGTTGCCATATGCGTGTCAAGAGCTTCTATAAAAGTTCACAGAAAAGTTAAAAGGCGCCG
>JAZNCR010000155.1:0-15152 GCA_045587605.1 Eubacteriales bacterium | reverse complement strand
CTTCGCGCACCTCGGTTGTCGGGAGGGTGATCCGATAGCAGTCCTCCGGCGTATGCGCAAGTGCGGTCAGGATCCAGTCGATGTAGCAATGACAGCCCATCAGCGTGTCGGCAGAGGCAAATCTGCTTCTGCGCTCAGCGGCGGCGAGCGTTTTCTCGGGGTCCTTTACCTCGGCGGTGAGGTAGAGCCGCTCGCGGGCGCGGGTGAGGGCAACGTAGAGAACCCGCATCTCCTCCTCGGTCTGCCGATCGGTCATTTTGGCGGCAATCGCCTCGCGGATAGGGGTGGTGCGGCGGGCAAAGCCGGTTTCATCGCGCAGACGGAGTGCGGTTCCCACCTCGTGGTCGAAGAGCAGATTCCCCGTGGCATCCCGCAGATTGTGGCGGCGGGAGAGCCCGCAGACGAAGCAGACGGGGAATTCCAGTCCTTTGGATTGGTGAATGGTCAGAATGCGTACCGTGTCGCCCTGCGTGACGGCGGGTGCTTCAATTTTGGTCTCCTCGGCGATAATATCGTCCAGATAACGGATAAAATTATAGAGACCCTTATAGGAGCTTGCTTCGAAGCGGCGGGCATAATCGTAGAGCAGGCGAAGGTTGGCGCGCTTCTGCTCGGGGGAGCGAACGCGCCCGAGCGTATCGTCGGCACCCGCAAAGGCGAGCACGGCGGTGTCGCGATAAAGGGAATTGAGCAGGCGATCGACCGGTGTTCCCTCGGCCATGGCGCGGTATTCGGCCAAGCGTTCAAGAAATTTGCGTCCCTTTTCCCAATCGTTTTCCTCGGTATATCGCACAAAGGCATAGTAAAGCGGCTCCTCTGCGTCGTCAGACGCCTCGCGGACCCGGATCAGCTCGTCCATGGTGAAGCCGAACAGGGGAGAGCGAAGCGTTCCGGCAAAGTAAACGTCTCGGTTGGGATTGTCGATGGTGTTGAGCAGACAGAGCATCAACAGCACCTCGGGATTTTCAAAGAAATCCTCAGCGCTTCCCGCGTCACAGGGAATATCTGCCTCTGCAAGTGCGGCAAGCAGGCGATCGGCATTCGTCTTGCTTCGCATCAGGACAGCAATGTCGGACGGACGGATGGGGGAGCCATCGTCCAGCCGTTCATGTACAAGCAGACGCTTGATCTCGGCGGCCACCGCGCGGTATTCGGCGGGGATGCTTTCCTCCTCGTCGTCATCTGCGGTGTCGGCTTCGGTCGGCTGACAGAGAAAAATTTGGGCAGGAGCAAACGTGGGGGCGGGATCGGGCGTGTTTTTGCCAAGCACAAGGTCGTCTGCCGGAACGTACCCAATCGATTCTCCGCAATGGGAGAACAAAAAGGAGAAAATGCGGTTGCATACGTCAATGACGGGTGAATCACAACGAAAATTGCTTGACATGAAAATCGATGCGTCATCCCGCTCGGTTTCCGTATCCAGTGCGGGAAAGGCGCGGCGATAGTCGGCAAAAATCGATGGCTCAGCTCCGCGGAAGCTGTAAATGCTTTGCTTGATATCGCCGACCATAAAGCGGGTACCCGGACGGGCGATGGCACGGAAAATTCTGTCCTGAACGGCGTTGACGTCCTGATACTCGTCAATGCAGATGACGTCAAAGCCGAGTGCCAGCTCGCGTGCAACGTCGCTGTCCTCGCCCGCTTCATCGGTAAGCAGACGAAGCGTATGGCGCTCAATGTCAGAGAAATCGCAGATGCCGCGCCGCTTTTTTTCGGCGGAGAGGCGTTCGTCATAGCGGCAAAGAAGGGTGTGAATGGAGGCAACAGCGTTGGCGGTTTCGTCAATTTGCGAAAGCAGACGTTCTTCCTCTAGCGAGAAAAACGCGCGCTCCAGCGCAGCCCTGTCCTCCTTGAAACTGTCACGGGCGAATTTGAACAGTTCACTTTCCTCGCTTTTGGCTTCTCCGCGCAAAGCGCCGAGCTTCAGCGGCGCATAGGAGATTACGGCGCGGCGCAGAGACGTATAATCTAAGTCGTCGTCCGCAAGCAGGGTGCACACGGTGCGGATATGGTTCAGATCTTCACTGAAGGCAGGGAGATAGGCTTTTGCCATTCCCTCGTCCTCAGCCATACCGCAAAGTATTTCACCAAAGGTCTTTTGTGCGGCGGCGTAAAGACGGCTTGTCCGGTCAAGGATGACCTTTCCCCAGCCGTCACGAAGGGAAAGTCGGTTTCGGCGGAGTGCCTCGGCGTTTTCAAGCAGATAGGAAATACCCTCGGGATAGGCAGAAAGCTTGCCGTAAAGCGAAAGGAAGACGTCGGCAAGATTGCTGTCGTTTCGCGCACCGGTAAAATGATCGGCCAAATGTCCGAAGCTCGGATCGGATGCGTACTGCTCACCGATTATTTCATCCATCAGCGTACGGGAGAGCACGCCGGCCTCTGCTTCGTCGGCAACCCTGAACTGTGCGGGAAGCCCGAGACGCTGAAAATGATTGCGGATCAGCTCCAGGCAATATGCGTGAATGGTGCTGATCTTGGCTGAGTTCAGCGCAAGCAGCTGGCTGTGCAGATGGCGGTTTTCGGGGTCCTTGGCGAGTGCGTCGCCGAGCGCACGCGAGATGCGCTGGCGCAGCTCGCCCGCCGCCGCGCGCGTAAAGGTCACGATCAGCATACGGTCAAGCGATGCGGGGGTATGCGGATCGGTAAGCAAGCGGATGATTCGCTCGGTTAAAACGGTCGTTTTCCCCGAGCCTGCCGCAGCTGAAACGAGCAGGGTCTTTCCCCTTGTCTCAATAGCGGCACGTTGTTCGGATGTCCATTGTTTAGGCATAAAACCTCCGATCGAGATGATGTCGTCTATTTTTTGGCGGCTCGGCAAACCGGCTTGACGGGGCAGGTTGCGCAGGGATAGGCTCCGCCGTGCCGATTGGGGGCGGCGTGCGCGTGCCCTGCGCGCATTTCTCCCGCCACGCGGCGAATGGTGCGCCCGAGCTTATCGTAGAGCTCCTCAAATTCCTTCGCACTTGCGCGGGATTCGGGCGAGCTCAGGGCAAACTCCTTCTTTTTGAGCAGGCGGCAGGGAATGTATCGTCCGGAAAGCTCGCTGTCCATGGCACGAAGCACGTCCTCTTCGTCGAGTACGATTCCGCGGCGGCTGAGCTTTGCATCGGCTTCAATCAGAATTTCGTCGGCTGAGCGATCGGCTGAAACGGTCAGATCGGGTGCAAGCGCTGAGCAGTAGAGCATACTCGCCGGGGTAAGCTCTGCCTCGGGTGGAATACCGAGTCTGGCGCGGAAATCACGCGATCGGCTGCGGCAGAGGGTGAAAAGATAGAGCAGAAGCTGAAGATTATACCCCACGTCGATGTCGGCGCGGTCAAATTCCTTGCTTCCCGTTTTGTAATCGACGACGCGGAGATAGTAGCGTCCGTTCTCTGCCTGCCAGAGATCAACACGGTCAATGACCCCCCCCAGCCAAACGGGCGTCCCGTCGGGGAGATCAAAAATCAGCGGCTCGGGTGCTCCCTCCGCTCCGCGGCGGATAGGCAGCTCAAAGAGCACCGGCACAAAGCGGCTTTGGCGGAATTCGGTGAGCAAATGATCAATCAAAAGACGGGAAAGACGGCGCAGACGGTCAAAGAGATGGCTTGTCCGTGCCGAAGCGGGAACGCCGCGGAAGAGCTCGCGCAGGTATTCCTCAAGAATGGTATCCAGCCGTTCGTTCAGCTCACGCTCGCTCTCGGGCAGACGCAGCGTACCGTCAACGGTCAGTGCGGTAAAGAAACGCTCAAGCACGGCGTGTACGTAGGTGCCTACGGTATCATAACCGATCCGCGCAGGCTTCTCCTCGCGCAGACGGAGCAGATAACGGCAGAAATAAGCAAAATGACAGCCGACGTAAGCGTCAAGCCGCGACTGGGAGAGCTGCATTCTGCGCCCGAAGAGAGCATCTGCCGTTTCGGGCAAGAGGGTGCAGGTGCGCTCGGTGATGGGCGTCCTCAGTGCCGCAGTGCGTTCGGCATAGGCGGGGTCTGTCGAGAAAATTTCGTGCAGAGCGCTTCCTTCCTCGGTTCCTTCAAGCGTGGCCGTATAAGGAAAAGCCGACTCGCGGGTCCAGAGCCGCTCAATCGGGGGAAGAGATTCCCAGACGGTCGGCTTTCTGTCCATCAGTCCCGCGATGCGGTTCATGGCAAGTGAGGGGAGCACCTCGCGGCCGTCTGTTCCCCTGCGGTGGCAGAGACAGATCAGCCGCTCACGCGGTGCGGCGACGGCACGGTAGACGTAGAACAGCTCTTCGGCCGCCCGCCCTTCCTCGTTGGCCGAAAGAGAAAGGCCGAGGGACTCGAGCATACGGCGGTCAGCACCGCTGAAAAAGCCGCGATCGGTCAGCGTTGCGGGGAACTCGCCCTCGCAGAGCCCAAGCAGAATGACACAGCGCGGCGAATCGGCACGCAGCATGGCGGCAGAGCCGACCGTCACCTGGTCGGCAGAGGTCGGGATGGTGCCAATATCGGTTTCGGCAAGAATCAGGCGAAGCGCATCAAAGAATTCGTCCGCGCCGCAGGGGTCGTCCCCATAAGTGGAAACAATCTGATCCAGCGTGTCAAGCAGAATATTCCAAACCTGGATCAGCTCTGCGCCCTCAGCCCTGCGTCCCGCCGCCGCTTCACGCGCGGCGCGTTCTGCGAGCTGCTCGGGGAGACGGATACGGGTCAGGTAAGTATAGATGGCCGCGGCGGTATCGGCGGCTTTCTCTGCCTTTGCCAAGGCAGAGAAAAAGAATTCGAGCGGCGCAAGAAGGGAGGCACGGAGCCGATTGAGCTCTTCCAGCCTTTCCTCGGCGCGTGCGGTATGCTCGGTGACGTAGCCGTTGGGGTCCATCGTCCATCCGGAGGGCGCGCAGAGCGCATCTCCGTGCAGCTGCCAGCGGGTCACGTAGTCCTCAATCAGGTCAACGGCAGAACGGTCAAGACCGGTGCATCCTGTCTTCAGATAGGTCAGAAAATCATCGGTCCGCCAGCCGGCAGAATAAAGAGCAAACGCCGAATAAAGAAGCTTAATGACCGATTTTGTGGCAATATCGGTTCTGCGGGAAAGAAAATAGGGGATATTTGCCCGCTCAAGCTCGGCGTCAAGAATTCCGCGCCACGCTTCGGGATCTCTGACGATCAGCACGATGTCGCGGTATGCCATGCCCTCTCTTACCAACGCCGCTATCCGACAGGCGGCGGCTTCGGCTTCGGCAAACGGATCTGCACAGGAATAGAGCTCAACGGCCGCCGAATCTCCGAGGCAGGCACTCTCCTCCATCCTCCACAGGCGGCCGCCGAGTGCGGCAAGCACGGGATCGTCGGTCCGCTTGTTCTCGGTGAGCCGATCAAATTTCACGGGAACGTCAAGCTTGGCCGCCATGCGGCGAAGTACGGCGGACGTTCGGATAATTGACACCGACTGCATGGCGGTATCGTTCGGCCCGTCGGCACACAGCGCAACGGTAACTTCGGCCGCCTGTTTGACCAGCGGGCGGATGACGGCAAGCTCGGCGGCAGTAAAATCGGTGAAGCTGTCAATGAAGACGTGTGCCCCGGCAAAAAGAGACTCGGCCTCAAGAAACTCTGCCGCACGGGCAAGATCGTCCTCGCCATCATCCCAGCGTTCATGCAAATTTGCTTCGTATGCACCGAAGACGAGTGCAAGATCGCGCAGCTTCCGTGCCAGCGGCGAATCCTCCGCGAGCGCGTCCGCTGTCTGCACCAAGCGTTCGGGGGTAACCGAATAAGCCTTGCATTCGGAGACAGCACTGCGCATCAGGGCCGTCAGTGCCGCGTCGCTTTGGCCGCCGACCGTATATTCGGCAAGAAAGGGGGAGACGGTGCGCAGGGTTTTCCACATCAGAAGCGCACGGCCGCCGGGGGTGATGCGGTGATAGCCGATGCCGCCGCAATGGCGGAAAACGTGGTTGGCGAGGCGGGAAAAATTGAACACCTCAAACCGGAGCTGGCTCTCGGGTGGGAGCGCGGAGAGAACCTGCCGCTCGCGGGCAACCGCTTCCTGCTCGGGGACGAGCAGAATCGCGCTGCCGCCATTCTCAAGAAGTGCTTTGATGCGGCAGAGAATCGTGCTCGATTTGCCGCTGCCCGCCGGACCGAAAAGCAGACGGATCACAGCTTTTCTCCCGCAGAAAAGGCGGCAGCACGGTCGGCCGCGGCCGCAGAAAAGTTGTGAATCGGGCGGGTATATTCTTCATCCATGAGGGGAGAGGAAATCAAGAAATTGGCGGTAGCGGGGTTGTTTGCAATCGGAATATCGTAGACCAGGGCAATGCGCAGGAGCGCTTTGACATCAGGATCGTGCGGCTGTGCGGACAGCGGATCCCAGAAAAAGATGACGCAGTCGATTCTGCCCTCGGCGATCCGTGCACCAATCTGCTGATCGCCGCCGAGCGGACCGGAATTGTATGCGCGGACGGGGAGTCCGGTTTCCTCGGCAATAATCCGTGCGGTCGTTCCCGTTCCGCAGAGATGGTGATGGGAAAGCCGCTCACGGTTTTCCTTTACCCATGCCAGCATATCGGCTTTTTTGTTATCGTGCGCAATCAGCGCCACGGTTTTTTGGCGGGGAAGGGTCAATTCGACGGTCTTTAACATAGCGTATGTCCTTTCTTTCAATCCGTATGACGGAGAATATGGCGTATAAGGCGTATAATAGATTTACCCTTGGTCGGGTTCTTTTTTCTCAAGCAGGCGGAGATTGCGCAGAATGACCTCGCGCCCTCGCCAGGCGTAGGCACGGCGGGAAAATTCATCGTCCGTCATTCCCTCGACTGCCGCGGCGGTCAGATGGGGAATTCGATCGGCCGAAAAGGCGGGGATGGGAGAGAAGATCGTGCCCGATTCAAGTGCGCGGCGGGTATAAGGGCAGGCCTCCTGACAGCGGTCACACCCCCAGGCAGAGCCGTGCGCGATAATGGCGTTTTGTTCTTCGGGCGTAAGCATTCCCTTCTTCTGCGTTAATGCAGAGAGGCACTCTGTGCGGTCGAGCGAAACGGGGCAGACTGCAGAGCAGGCACCGCAATGCGGGCAGAAGGCAATTTTTCCCGGCTGTGCATCTGTGGGCAGATCTGTGATGATTTCTGCGAGAAAAACGTAAGATGCGTATCGTTCGGTGATGAGAAGCCCGTGGTCACCGAGGACGCCGAGCCCTGCCGCGGCGGCAGCGTGACGCTCGTCGATGGGGGAATGATCGGCAAATGCGGCGAAGACGGCGGTGGGAAACAGTGTGCGCAGTCGGAGAATGATTCGTGCGCAGATTTCGTCCGCAATGGCGTGATAATCGGGGGGGATGGCGTACTGCGAGAGATTCGGCGGCTCATCGTCCTCTCTTCGGTAGGGCAGGGCGAGCATCAGCACGCTTCCTTCCGTCAGTGAATTGATTTTCGCCCGCGAGAGAAGATATTCCCGCGTGATGCGGCAAAAGGAAAGGGGAAGGATACCGAAGCAGTCGATTTTCTCATCATTGAGCAAAGGAAAAATAATTTCCTTTGAGAAAACAGCTCTCATCCTCATCCTCCTTTTGTTTTCTGTGTTTGAACAAAATATAATTATATTGGTAAGACAAGAATAGTATAGCAGATTTGTCGTCCAAAAACAAGTGTGCCTCTGTATTTTGGCGGCAAATTCTTTCATCGCAAACGCAAGGGAGGCAAAATTCAGAGATTTTCCTGTCGGTCATCATAAAACCGTCACATAAAGCAGGTATAATACACGCATCGTCCGAAAAATATATCGCAATTTTGCGATATGAGGAATATAAATATATACGAAATAATCGACGGGAGGATCATCATGAACAATTATCCGAATGATCATCGTGAACAAAACGAAAATCAAAATACTTATCCGAACAGGGAGCAGGGGCAATTCGGCACCCCACAGCCGCATGAGTCTTCACCGACGGCACAGAGCTGGAGCAATACGGGGACGGGATGGATTGTAGGCGGTCAGGGACAGCCGAACGGCTATTCGCCCTACGGACAGCCCTATGCATCTTATGCCGCACCTGTATCCGCGCCCAAAAAGGCCAAGCGGGAAAAGAAGGGCGGAATCGGAGCAGGGGCGGTTGCCCTCCTGCTCGTTGCTTGCCTGCTTCTCGGCGCAGGTGCCGGGATCGGTGGTGCATATTTTGTTCTGCAGACGAATGAGCCCGTGGACACTTCCCCTCTTTCGGATGGCGCTGATCGCATCGACGAAACGACCGAAAAAACGCCCTGGTCCTCCGAGCATGAAACGGCAACCTTTGAGAAGAGCGAGGGCACGCAGGTGGTTGTTGAGCGTGTCGGTATCGGCTCGGCGGAGGGCGCGAGCATGAGCATTGCCGAGGTGGTGGAAAAGGTCAAACATTCTGTTGTGGAGATCACCACCGAAACCGCCGTCCGCGGCAGTTATTTTTCGCAGTATGTAACCAGCGGTGCAGGCTCGGGTGTGATTATTGCCAAAGAGGGCTATGTCATCACCAACCACCACGTCATTGACGGGGCCGATACTATCGTCGTGCGGACGACCGACGGCAAAGAGTATACTGCCCGTTTGATCGGCTCGGATGCGGCAAGTGACGTTGCCATCATTAAAATTGATCCCGCCGAGAACGCGCTGACGGTTGCTACCCTCGGAGACAGCGCAAAGCTGATGGTCGGCGAGGACGCCATTGCCATCGGTAACCCGCTCGGCTCGCTTGGTGGCACTGTGACCAACGGTATTATCAGCGCGCTTGACCGCGAGATCACCGTTCAGGGTGAGTCGATGCGGCTTCTGCAGACCAATGCAGCGGTCAACCCCGGCAATTCGGGCGGAGGTCTCTTCAACCTTGCCGGTGAGCTGATCGGTATTGTTAATGCAAAATCCTCGGGTGAGGATGTGGAGGGACTCGGCTTTGCGATTCCGATCAATACGGCCGAGGAGGTTGCGGCACAGCTGATTGAATTCGGTTATGTGCGCGGCCGTGTCGATATTGGTCTGAAGCTGATTGATATTACCAGCATTTTTGATCTCATGGCATACAATCTCTCCTCTCCCGGTGTCTACGTTTACGAGTCTCCTTACAATGATCAGATCAAGTCCGGCGACCGTATTCAGTCGGTTAACGGCGTTGCCGTGACCAGTGCCGCTGAGGTCAAGGCGGCGTACCGTGATTGTGCGGTAGGCGATGTCATCCCCGTCAGCATCGTGCGCGGCAATCGCGTCGTTGAGGTTAAGGTGACACTGATCGAGCTTGTCCCGACATCAAACGGCGTACAGTTCGGAGATTAAGCGAACTTGGGGCTGACGCTTCGGCGTCAGCCCCTGTTTTTGATGAAAATCACGTTGGAGAGGGAAGCCTTTCGTCGCACATGAATTGAGCAGACGTATTTGGCGTGGCGATAAGGGCAAACCTTTGTTGCCGGACCGAACAAATTGCGGAAAGCCTTCCCCTCAAGGGGAAGGCTACTACTGCGCTGCTTTGTGCAGTAGTAACAACGGTATACCTTTATTTGCATTTTTAGGCTCCCCCTCTGGGGGAGCTGTCGCCGTAGGCGACTGAGAGGGCCCTCTCCGTCAGGCTTCGCCTGCCACCTCCCCAAAAGGGGGAGGCTTAATTGAGGCGGCAATAAAAGTATGCCCTTGTTGCCACTCCTCAAGGCCTCCCTTGTGCAGAAGTGTTGGCGCAGGCGCCGCGAGGTTGCAAAGCAACCACGGAGGTGGCACGGCGCAAGCCGTGACGGAGGGATTGTTACCAGCCTAATACAGCGCTGTAACGTAAAAATGATGTGCATTGCTAACCGTTTCGTTTACAATCCCTCAGTCACCTTCGGTGACAGCTCCCTTTGCACAAGGGAGCCTTGGCATATGTGTTTCGTGTGGCAAGCAAAGTATACCTTTTTTGCCATACGACGCATTTTGTGGGATTTTCCTTGCATTTTTTCTGTAAATCCGATATAATAAGAACAGATTTTGTGATGGGAGTGATGATTTTGTATCACATCTTAATTGTCGATGACGAAGAAATGATCCGTGCACTGGTGCGGAAATATGCCGAGTTTGAAGGGCATACCGTAACCGAGGCGTGCGACGGTATGGAAGCCGTCAGAATGTGCCGTCGGGAGGCGTTCGATATCATCATTATGGATGTCATGATGCCCGAGTTGGACGGTTTTTCTGCCTGCAGCGAAATCCGTAAGTTTTCTTCCACGCCGATTATCATGCTCAGCGCACGGGGGGAGGAATACGATAAAATTAACGGCTTTCAGATCGGTGTTGACGATTACGTGGTCAAGCCCTTTTCGCCGAAGGAGCTGATGCTTCGCGTCGGCGCCGTCATGGCGCGTTCCGCGGGATGCGGCAGGACGGATGAACGCCCGCGCAATGAGGTGATTTCGTTTGACGGCGGCGGCCTGCGTGCCGACGTGACGGCGCGGTTGGTTTATATTGACGGTGAGCGGGTGGAGATGTCTCCGAAGGAATACGATCTCTTTTTCTATATGCTCAAGAACCGCAATATTGCGCTTTCCCGAGAAAAGCTGATCTGCGAGGTCTGGGGCTACGATTTCTATGGCGACGCGCGGACACTGGATACGCATATCAAGCTTTTGCGCAAGAGTCTCGGTCGTTACAGTGCGTTTATTGCAACGCTGCGCGGCGTGGGGTATCGCTTTGAAGCAGAGAGGTAAGCGTCGTGTGGGGATCAAGTGGAAGCTTTTCGGCTTTTTCTCCCTCTTTGTGGCCATTGTCATTGCCCTTTTGTGGGTGTTTCAGATTCTTTTGCTTGACGATTTTTATGAATCGATTAAGCGCAGGGAGTTGACCTCAACCGCCGATGCGCTTGCCGATGCCATAGCAAACGGTGCGGATAAGGACGGCCTTGGTGAGCAGTTGGCGTATTACGCCGTAAAGTGCACACTGTGCGCCGATGTGTTCCGTATCGAAGGGAATCGTGCAAAATTGGTTGAAACGGCCGATGTGATTACGGGTTGTGTCCTTCATCGGATAAGTGATCGTGAACGTGCACAGCTTTATGAGGCCGCGCTGCGTGCAGGCGGCTCGTATACCGAAGTGGTTTCCCTGGATCGGGGCGAGGAGGGAAAGGCACCCGCTCCCGGAGCAATGGCGGGGACGATCTACGTCCGCCTGACCGAAGGAACGGACGGTACGCCCTACGTGATTATGCTCAATTCCGCGCAGGTACCCGTATCGGCAACCGTGGATACCCTCCGCGTGCAGCTGATTGCGCTTTCGGGTATTTTGCTCGTGTTCGCTTTGCTTCTTGCCTTTATCATTTCGCGCAGGATCTCGAAGCCGCTCTCCCGAATCGGAGAAGCGGCGCGTCGGTTTGCCGCAGGGCATTACGATACCGATTTTGTCGGCGGCGGTTACCGCGAGGTGGACGACCTTGCCGAAACGCTCAATTATGCATCTGCCGAGGTGGACAAATCCGACCGCCTGCAGAAGGAGCTGATTGCCAATATTTCACACGATCTGCGCACGCCGCTGACACTGATTCGCGGATATGCCGAGGTGATGCGGGACATCCCGGGTGAGAATAAACCCGAGAACGTCCAGGTGATTATGGATGAGGCAACCCGTCTGTCAGAGCTTGTGGGCGATCTCTTGGATCTGTCGCGGATTCGCGCGGGAACACGCGCGCCCGAGCCCGAGGTTTTCAATCTGACCGAAACGGTTCGTTCGGTGCTGGAGCGCTATACGAAGCTGACCGAGAGAGAGGGCTACACGGTCACCTTTACGGCCGAACGTGACGTTGAGGTCATGGCCGATCGCACCATGCTTTTGCAGGTGATTTATAATCTGATCAACAATGCCATTAACTATACCGGGGAAGACCGCACCGTCCGCGTCCGCCAGGAAACGGCCGGGAATACGGTCCGGATTGCCGTGACCGATACGGGAGCCGGCATTGCGGCAGAGGAGCTTCCCCTGATTTGGGACCGATATTATAAGGTTGACCGCATCCACCGCCGTGCCATGATCGGTACCGGCCTCGGACTTTCGATCGTCAAGCAGATTCTTGATGCGCACTCTGCCGTATACGGTGTTGAGAGCCGCCTTGGCGAGGGAAGCACCTTCTGGTTTGCGCTTGCCGAGCATACCGAGTTGTAACAAAAGAAAAAACAATTGCGTCGGGGTATTGTAATTCCCGACGCAATTTGCTATAATAATAAGGTAATTTGTGCTTTTGAAAGAGAGATTTTCTATGGATCAATCCACGCAGCCGCATGACGAGACGATGCCGTTGCAGGAAATTGAGGATGTTGCTCCCACCCACCCGACCGATGAGGAGGAGAATGTTTTTCTTGCCTCACTTGAAACGATCACCCCTGAGGAGATCGCGCCGGATGCGGAGGTAACCCCTCTTTCCTTCAGTGACCGTGTATACGAGGCGGTTCGGATTCTGCTGATGGTTGTCTGCGCCGGTGTTTTTCTTTTCTGCGCCTGGACGCTGATTGACGAAGGACGCCAGAATTCGGCATCCGACGCCTATTACAGTGATCTTGCCGATCGAATCTTTGCCGATGACGCCGCGCTCCCTGCACTCGGTATCAGCCGTATGATGAAGCCGCAGGGGGAGAACGTTCTTCCGATTTATGCCGATGCACTGCTCGCCGACAGTGAGTATGATGCAGGCAGTGTTGCGGTAAACAAAAGTTATAACCTTGAGTTTGAGCGGATGAAGGCGGTGCTTGCCGATCTGCGGGAGATCAATCCTGACGTGTTCGGCTATATCCGCATCGACGGCACGTCCATCTCCTATCCGCTGGTCAAGGGTGAGGATAACGACCACTATCTCAATTATCAGATCAACGGTCAGCCCAGCGTTTCGGGCTCGATCTATGCCGACTACCGCTGTAAAACGACCAACCTGCTTGAGGACCATAATCTGATCCTCTACGGACATAACATGACCAACGGTACGATGTTTAACCACGTGACCCGATTCTACGATGCGTCGGTTTTCTACAATACGCAGATCGTGGTGTATACCTTTGACGGCATCTATACCTATGAGCCCTTCAATATTTTCAGTACCCACTCTGCCTTTCCCTATTTCACCACCTATTTCCCCGAGAAACAGGATATGATTGATTTCTGCCAAGAAATGCAGAGCTATTCCAAGCATAACCGCGGGCTTACCTTTACGGGGGATGAAAAGCTGCTGACGCTGTCTACCTGTACGAACGTCGGAGACGGACGGTACGTACTCCACGCTCGCCTCATTAAGGTGGAGAATTGAGCGAATATGATGACGATTAACGAAACCGTTCTTTCTGCTCTCCGCTGTCCGAAATGCGGCGCGGCGATGACCTTTGACGGCAAGAGCCTCCTCTGCGGCGGTGCGCGTCGGCATTGCTATGACGCCGCGTCCTCCGGGTATATAAATCTTGCCCCTGAGCATCGCGCCGGAGGGGACAGCCGAGAAGCGGTTCGCGCACGCACCGTATTTCTCGGGGCAGGTCATTATTTGCCGATCGCCGATGCCATTGCCGAGCTTGCAGAGAAATACGTACAGCCTGCCATCTCCGGTAAAGCGTCCCTGCTTGTCGATGCGGGATGCGGGGAAGGGTACTATACCGGCCGCCTGGCCGAATACGGTGCCGTCTGCGGCTTTGATCTTTCCCGACCGGCGGTCGAGGCAGGGGCAAAGGCGGCACGCCGTCGGGGGCTTGACGTCTTCTATGCGGTTGCAGGCCTCTACAAATTACCGCTTGCCGATGGCAGCGTCGATTTTATCCTCAATCACTTTGCCCCCTGCGCCGAAGCAGAGTTTTGCCGCGTCCTGCGCCCGGGGGGAATCCTCGTGGTCGGTGCCGCGGGCGAGGATCATTTGCTTGGACTCAAGCGTGTCCTCTACGATACGCCGGTGCGCAATGAAATTCGCGCCGATCTGCCGGAGGGGATGACGTTGCTGACGACCGGCCATGTCTTTGGTGAGATCGAGATCGAGGGCAGGGAAGAGATCGAGGCCCTCTTTGCCATGACACCCTATTACTACCGTACGTCTGAGACGGACCGCGCCAAGCTTTCCGCACTCGATTGTCTGAGAACCGAAATTGACGTTACCCTGTCGGTTTACCGGCGGGATGAAAAGAGAGGAAACTGACTCTATATGAAAATTTCACTCTGTATCCCCATGTATAATGAAACCTCCATTATTGCCGATACGGCTAAAACCCTGTCTGCTTATATGGAAGAGAAATTCCCCGCCGACTATGAAATTATCTTTTCGGATGACGGCTCGACCGACGGCTCGGCAGAGCTTGTCCGCTCACTTGGACTGCCCCACGTCCGCGTGGTCGGCTATGCGAAGAACCGCGGAAAGGGATGTGCAGTCCGCACCGCCCTGCTTGCCGCCGAAGGGGATTTTGCCATGTTCACCGATGCCGACCTGGCCTATGGTACGGATGTCATCGGACGTGTTGCCGATACCTTCGATGCGCATCCCGAGGCAGGGATCGTGATCGGCTCGCGCAACCTCTCCGAGGATGGATATGCAGGCTATACCCCTCTGCGCCGTCTGATGTCGAAGGCCTATATCCGCGTGCTTTGCCTGGCCGGTGGATTTAAGCTTTCCGACTCGCAGTGCGGCTGTAAGGCCTTCCGCCGTGATGCTATCGCCGCGATCTTTCCCCGCTGTGAGGTGGATGGATTTGCCTTCGATTTTGAGGCGATCCTGTGGGCAGTGAAGTTGGGTATTGTGATTACTGAGATGCCGGTCAAGATCATCAACCACCGGGAATCCAAGGTTCGTGTTCTGCGCGATACCGTGCGGATGCTTTGCGATCTGCGTAAGATGAAAAAGCGTATTTCGCGTACCGAAATTTAAGGCATATCCTTTTAAAAAAGCGGAGATTTTCTCTCCGCTTTTTTTGCGCCCTTTTTTGAACACGCCATTTTTTATGGCGTTTTTTTGTTTTCCAAAAAATCCAAACCCTCTTTTCCTCCGCGAAGTATCCACACAATCCTCAATGAACTTCGAAATAACATCCCGCTTTCGTTACAATCTCGTCTAATAATACACCACAATTAGATTGGCATCTAACAAAAACGGGATAACAATTAGAAAAACGGCATGCAGACATCGCTCTGTCCATATGCCGTTTATGCAACCAATATATCCCCTTTTCTGCAGAGTTTTCGCAGGGATGGGGGTATGGGGGAAGGGGT
>JAZNCR010000154.1:0-6100 GCA_045587605.1 Eubacteriales bacterium | reverse complement strand
CGTGCGGAAAGCCTTCCCCTTGAGAGGAAGGGCGCAAAGCGCCCGGACTGCGACAGTGGTGGATGAGGTGTAGATTTGTGCCGAAGAACACCTCATCCGACAGCCTTCGGCTGACACCTTCCCTAGGGGGGGGAGGCTTTTGAGGCAGCAATTTTTGAAAAAACGCGAAAGGAGAAGGCCGTGTCACCGCAATTTTATACCGTTATCCGCAAAACGATTGTCTGGGGCGTCGTCCTCTTCCTGCTTGCCGTCTTTCAGACGAGCTTCTGCTCGCGCGTTGCCGCCGCCATCCCGCACGGTGCGGTTCCCGATTTGATGCTGGCCGCCGTCATTGCCATTGCGATTTTTGACAGTGAGCGCGCGGGGGCTCTCGCGGGAATTGCCGCAGGCTTTCTGATCGGCGCACTCGGCGGGACGGGACTGAATTTTCTTCCTCTCGTCTATTTCCTCTGCGGCTACGTCTGCGGAATCTGGTCTACCATGAGCCTGAGTGCGAATTTCCCGTCGTGGTGTATCTATATGCCGGCAGGCGGCGCGGTGCGCGGCATTGCCACGCTGGTTGGCATCGCGTATTCTTATGCCGATTATTCTTTTTTTGCCGTTCTGCGGCAAAGAATGCTGCCCGAATTTTTCATCACCCTGCTCGTCTCGCCGCTTGTCTATTTCCTTGTCCGGCGGACGGCACTTTATTTCAATCGCAGACTGAAAATTCCCGATTGATACGGGAGAAGCGAAAAGGGGGTGCCCGCAATCAAAAAGAAGCACGCTTTTCTCTGGCGTTATATTGCGCTGGCCGTTTTTCTGGCGCTGGTGGGATTGGTCTATCTTGCACGGCTTGTCAATCTGCAGATTACCTCCTACGATCTCTATACCGCCGTCAATTCCAAAACCTATACCCGAACCGTAAAGATTCAAGCGCATCGCGGCGAGCTGTACGATCGCAACGGCGTGCCGCTTGTGACTAACGTTCTGCAGTATAATCTGATTTTTGACTATTCTGCCCTGCCGTACGGTTATGCCGCCGAGAATGAGGTTATCCTCGAGACCCTCGCGGCCTTATCGCGCACGGGAAATGAAGATAAACGCGTCAAGCCGGTATTCCCCTATACGGGTACATATCCCCATTTTGCTCTGGACACGGATCTTATGCGCAGTGCGACGGTTTCCTCGCGTCATGCGCGGATTCTTGCCGATAACGAATGTGACAAGGACAGCACAACCGCCGAGCAGATTGCATTTTTTGCCAAGAAATATAAGATGCTTGACGCGGATGGCAGCCCGCTTTACGATAACGAAACGATGACCGAGCTGCTGGCCATCCGATACCATATGGAGTATATCCGCTTCAGCGCGGTTGAGCCCTACGTGCTTGCCGAAGATGTGTCGCTCTCCTTGATTACCTATATCAAGGAACGGCAGATCGAGGGGGCGGATTTCCTTGAAACGGTCACACGGCAGTTTGAATTTCCGGGCTATGCCTCGCATATCCTCGGTCTCGTCCGTGCCATTCCCCAGGGTCAGCTTGAATATTACACCGCGCAGGGCTATCCCATGAATGCCGTTGTCGGCATTTCGGGCGCCGAGCAGGCATTCGAGCAATATCTGCGCGGGCAGGACGGGGAGCTGACCATCGTGGAGGACGAGGACGGCAAGATCGTGGATATGTACGTCTCGAAGGAACCGGTCGCGGGCAGCAACGTCCGTCTGACCATCGATATTTATATGCAGATCGCGGCAGAGGACGCGCTGGTCGAAAATATCGCGTACATCCGCGAGAAGGCCGCCGCAACCGAGGGCACGCAGGACGGTGAAGACGCCTCGTCGGGGGCACTGACTGCCATGAACGTCCATACGGGGGAAATCTATGCGCTGGCCTCCAATCCGACCTACGATCTTTCTACCTATTCCACCGATTTCAGCACCCTCAATCAGGACCCGAACCGTCCTATGGTCAACCGCGCGCTCGGTGGGCTCTATCCGCCCGGTTCCACCTTCAAAATCGGTGTTGCCGCCGCCGCGCTGACCGAGGGGATTATCACGCCCGACACCAAGATCGAGACCAAGGGTATCTACGAATATTACGCCCCCAGCTATACGCCCCGATGCTGGTATTATCTGCGCTATCGGATGTCGCACGGGGCGATCAACGTGGCAAAGGCACTGCAGGTCTCCTGCAATTACTTCTTCTACGAGGTTGGGCGGCTTCTGACCATCGATACGATGAACGAATACATGAGCCGATACGGGCTTGGCGAGCACACGGGCATTGAGTTGACCGAGGAGACGGGAATTCTTGCAGGGCCTGAGTTCCGCGAGACCCATGGCCGTGACGCATGGACACCGGGTGATACGCTGCAGGCCGCGATCGGACAGTCGGATAACCTGCTCACCCCGCTCCAGCTTTCTGTTTATCTTTCGACCATTGCCAACGGCGGAACGCGCTATGCGGCGCATCTCTTGCATTCGGTGCGCAGCTATTACGACGATACCGTTATCTACGCACCCGAGCCGGCCGCGGTCAGCACGACTGCCCTCTCTGCGCGTGACTATCAGACCATCATGAACGCCCTCAAATCGGTTACCGAGGATGACGGCTCGGCGGCACGTATCTTCCGCGATTATCCGATCGAGGTCGGCGGAAAAACGGGTACGGCACAGGTCAGCGAGAAAAAGAGTGACAACGCCGTCTTTACCGCATTTGCCCCCTGGAGTGCTCCCGAAATTGCGGTTTCCTGCATCATCGAGCAGGGTGCCAACGGTACCGATGCGGGTGTTGCCGTGCGTGAGATTTTTGATTTTTACTTTGGGCTCGGTGCGTATGCACCGACCGATCCCGAGACACCGGCCGCGTGACGGCCGATTGACCGAAGGAGAACCATATGCCGCGTAAACCGAAAGCAAAACTGACCGAGGCGGTGATCGCCGCGCTTGAGGCGCGCTATCCCGAGGCCGCCTGCGCCCTCAACTGGGAGGGCGAGCCCTGGCGTCTGCTCGTCATGGGGCGGCTGTCGGCGCAGTGCACCGACGCACGGGTCAACCTCGTTTGCCGCGACCTGTTCGCCCGCTTCCCGACGCTGGACGCCATGGCCGATGCGCCGCTCGGCGAAATTGAAGCGCTGATCAAGTCCTGCGGACTCTTCCGCGGGAAGGCGAAAAATATCAAGGATGCCTGCACGATGCTCCGGGATGAGTATGGGGGCGAGCTGCCGTCGGAGATGGAGGATCTGCTCCGCCTGCCCGGGGTTGGCCGCAAGATTGCCAATCTTCTGCGCGGCGACGTGTTCGGGCTCCCCGCCATCGTGGCCGATACACATTGCATCCGCATTTGCGGGCGGCTCGGCTTCTATCCCGAAACGGTGACGGACCCCGTAAAGGTGGAGAAGACGCTGGTGGGCATCATCCCGCCCGAGAAGCAGTCGGACTTCTGCCATCGGATCGTGCAGTTCGGCCGCGACGTCTGTACGGCGCGCTCCCCCGCGTGCGGCGAATGTGAGCTGTGCGAGGTTTGCGCACACGCGATAATAAAAAAGTGAAATAACCCCCTTAGCGTAGACAGCCGAAAAGCTCGGGACTACACGAAGGGGGTTATTTTTATGGTAGGACGGTTATACGGGATGGATTGCTCCGGAAATTCCGCCTCAATTCACTTTTTTCACCACGACAAGAGGCCGCAGTGCCTCAACGTCGCTCGGTCTCGGCGGCTTCGTGCCCTCGGTCATACAAGCGGCAGTGCCGTAAGCCACCGCCGTGCACAAACATTCCTCTGCCGATGCGCCATTCTTTGCCGCCGCCAAAAAGCCGGCGATAGAGCTGTCTCCCGCGCCGATCGTGGAAATTACCTTGATGCTTGGAGGCGAAGCAATGAACACGCCTTCATCCGATACAAGCATTGCGCCGTCGGAACCCATACTTACCATCACGTTGGCAATACCATCCGTGTGAAGGGCCTCCAGCGCAGAGAGCATCTCGTCAAAGCGCGTGATCTCACGTCCGAGATACGCAGAGATCTCCTCCTGATTGGGCTTGATGAGCCAGGGCTTCATCTCGCGAAGGTCGTCAAGGCCAAAGGAACGGGAATCGATCACGATCCTCGCCCCCCGGTCGGTAAAGCGGCGAAGGAATGCCTTTACCGCTCCCATATCAAGCCCCGAGGGGACACTGCCCGTAAGGGTCACAACACATTCTCCGCAGAGCGCATCCTCAAGCAGAAGGTAGGCTTGATCAAGCAGCGCTTCATTTACGGTAAAGCCCTTGAAGCTGATCCTGGTTTCCGGAACGCCCTCTGTATGGCAGGTGATATTCTCACGTATCCTTCCCTTTACGGTAAGCTGCCGATAGCGGATTCCATCCGCTTGGAGCGCGCGCGCAAAGCTGTCTCCGTTCTCGTCTCCGAGAAGGACAAAGGCGAGGTTATCCACGCCGTTTACGGTAAGCGCGCGGGATATATTGATTCCCTTTCCGCCCGCATCGTTTGCGGTGATCTCGGCCGGATTTTCGTGATAGGGCGCGAAGTTCGGTACCGAGCAATGCAGATCAAAGGCGGGGTTAAGGGTAAGTGTAATGATTTTCATGTCGCTTCTCCGTCAGATTTTAGGTGAGTTTGCAAGCAGATACTTTTCCGCTTCGGTACACCACAGACCGCCGTTTCTCTTCACGATCGCGGCAAGCTCTGCGTACAGCGCGTTATCCCGGCCAAGTGTCTCAAGCTCATCAATGGCAATGAGCGGAAGGTCAAGCCCCGTATAGCAGACCTTCTTTGCACCGTTTGGCACCTCCATCGCCATAATCGTGTCGATCACGGCACCGAGCCCGAGGATGTGGGAGACGATAGCACCCGGGTTGATCGCATTCTTCTCGATCAGCTCAATGGTATCCACCATATCCTGCGGGATGCTTCCCGCCGTACCGACCACGTGGATGCCCTCGTAGTGGACGCGGTAAAGGTTAAGGCTGCCCTGCATATCGTGTACGGGCGGGCCTGCGAAGAAGTTGATACAGCCGTCCTCACGGCAGATCTGCTCGGCCATATTGAAAAGCGCGGGTACGGGGACCATGACGAATACGTCATCGAAGCCGCCGTCGGACAGCGCAAGAAGGGTTTTGACCGGATCCGCAAGGTCTGCGGTGTTGAGATAGGTAAGCTGACAACCCCGCATTGCGGCATTTTCCGGCGTGGATTTTGCCTCTGCATAAGCAAGTCTGTCCCGATTGAGGTCGGTGACCACGACCTGAGAAACTCCCGCATAGCCGACGGCAAGCTCGACGGCAGCAATGCCCATAGGCCCCGCACCGCCGAGGATTGCAAGCTTACCGCCCCGCTTGGCACCGTCGGTTCTTTCATAATTGGTGTAGTCCGTATGGTAGAAGCCCTTGAACCCACGAAGCACGCAGGCAATTGCCTCCACGAGCGAGCCCTTGAAATAAGCGTCCCCGTCGTAGGGGATCATACAGCTTCTTTCGAGAACGATCTCGGGAACGATTGCATAGGTCGCCGAGCCGCCGATGTACGGATAGGAGTAGCCGGGGTCATATCCGCTCTCAAGCTTGAGCGCAGGCTGAATGACGATATTTTGGCCGACGCGGTATTTGTCCCTCAGCTTCTCTCCCACCTCGACGATCTCGCCGCTCATTTCGTGACCGATGATGATCGGCTTTTCGGCAATATCGGGGGGAACGCGCTTATGCAGCGTTCCCTGCTTGATCGCCTTATAGGTAGACGCGCAGAGCGAGTCGGAAACGACGCGAAGCAGAACCTCGTTGTCCTTGATTGGGGGGAGCTCAAACTCCTCGAGACGGAGATCGTTCGCTCCGTAAAGTCTTACGGCTTTCGTTTTCATGATCGTATTCTCGGGATACTCGGTGCTTACGCCTCTGTGTGCCTGAAATTTCATTATTGTTCTCCTCTTGACATATTGGTCGTTCGGTTATATAATATCATCGAACGCTCAAATAATCAAGAACCGACGGAAAAGTTGATCGAACGATCAAAATAATGATTGATGAGAGAGGCAATATGAACAAAGAACGTGAAAAAGCCATACTTGAGGTGCTTCTGAAGGAAAAGCAGGTGTCAGTAAAAAAGCTTGCGTCCACGCTGTAT
>JAZNCR010000153.1:0-4818 GCA_045587605.1 Eubacteriales bacterium | reverse complement strand
CTTCCTAAGACCGCGGCCTCCGACTTTACATTCTCGAACAGCCGTGATTCGCCATCTTCTTGCACCGAGCACAAAAATTCCCATCCGTAGCGCTCGTAAAATCCCGTGTGATCGGTGAGCAAATAGACGGGAGAGACGCCTTGGGCCCGCAGATCCTCCACGGCTATCTTCAAGAGCTGGCCTGCTATACCTTGTCCGCGATACCTTTCCTCGGTATATACCGCGCAGATGTTGGGTGTGAGGTCGGGTCTGTCGTGGAAATCGTTTTCGACGACACCGAGGCTGCCAACGATCTTCTTGCCGTTGAGGCACAGATACCAGCCGTATTCGGTTTTTCTCTGCAGATAGTTTCTCATACACGCAAGATAGGATTCCGTCGGAATGCCCCACTTGCTGTGAAACCACTCGGCGGCAGTTTGTATCATATCTGTTTTTTCACGGAGAGTTATATATTGATAGCTCATACAGTTTTGCAATATGCCTTGATGGCTGCTGATGCAAATTCAGGCGTCCCTTCGCCGTACTTGTCGATATTCTTCTTGAATCGCCCGTCGGCGGCGGACATCTTGTCAAGCCCCGCAAGAACCGCGTCGGTGCAGGTGTAGTAGTTGGCCGTGATGTGCGCTTGAAGCTTGGCGGCAAGTGCCTGTGCCTCGGCAGAATCGGCACTCGCACCGCTATTCTTGCATGCGGCAAGCTCAGCAAAGATTGCCATCAAGCCGTCGTTTGCCTCTGCCCATTTTTCTTTGGTGTAATGCTTGGTTTTTTCTTCGTGCTCGCGATATGCGTTCGTGCTGCCCCAACGGGAGCGAGCTTCGGTTTCGTAAATTTTCATCTGTATACCTCGCAAATCTTTGCAAGTATTTCTTCATCCGCCGGGCAGAAGTCGTAACTCGGGATTTCGCTCGGCGTGATCCATTGGATATCGTTGTGCTCTAGCTTCTGCGGTTCACCTTCTGCTATGGCAGCGTTAAATAATGTCAGATGAACCGTCAGATCGGGATATTCGTGGACGACGTCCATGAACACATCACCAACCGAAAGCGTCACAGCAAGTTCTTCTTTGCACTCGCGGATGAGAGCCTGTTCTTTTGTTTCGCCGGACTCGACCTTGCCGCCAACGAACTCCCAGAGAAGTCCTCTCGCCTTGTGTGCCGGGCGTTGGCAGATCATAAACTTATCGCCCTGCCAAATGAGGGCCGCTACTACTTCTACCATAATGAGATTCTCCAACAACGGGTTGATTTTAACGCTGTCACACCCGATTGACCGAGATCGTATGCGCCTTTACGGGACCTTCTTCGGCGGCATAGCCGAATGCGGCGCCGAGGATCGGCGTAAAGCCTTCGGGAACAGCGATTGCTTTTACGAGATCGGCATTCTGCGCGAGTGCGACAATGGGTGTACCTAAAATTACGCTTCCGATGCCGAGATCTGTCGCGGCAAGCACCATGTTTTCCAGTACGATGCCGACGTTTGCATATTCCATGCCCGGTCTGTGCACGGGGGTGGAGGAAACGACGATTATGGTTTTGGCACCGAAGTCCATATTCTTTCGGATGCCAAGTGTTTTGAATACAAATTCTGATGCGCCGTCGGCGAGACGGGTGAGGATTTCTTCGTTTTGTATGACCGTAATATGCAGGGATTCATACATCGCCATTGCCACGGGTGCGGCAAAGCCCGCTTGGATTATGGTATTAAGTGCTTCCTCGGAGATCTGCTCGGATGTGTAAGCACGGACGGATTTTCTTTTGGCGATTGCATCAAGTGTGTTCATGTATTTTCTCTCCATTCATTTACAAATTGAAATTTCTTGACGAAAATCATGCTGTAATTCAGGGTTTGTGCGTTACTCCCCCCGCACAATCTCTCCCGTCCAATCGAGGATGCCGCCGAGAGGCATATTTGCTTCTCGGCGGTGCTTTTTATTGGGGCAGATCATACAGCGAGATCCGCACTTGTCGGTCAACGTCTACCAGCCCCTGTGTTGTCATTTTGATATGCGGAATGACGGGGAGACTGACGAATGACATATGCATAAAGGGCTCAATCTCCTTCGGTACACCGAGGTCATAAACGGCCTCACGTACGCTTTCGTTTGCACGGGCAATTTCCTCGCCCGGAAGATCATTCATCAGCCCTGCGATCGGGAGCGCCATATCGGCCAAAATTTTGCCGTTTGCCACAACGACGTTTCCGCCGCAGCGACGGACGTGATTTGCGGCAATGGCCATGTCCTCATCGCTTGCCCCGATCACGATAATGTTGTGTGAGTCGTGCGATACCGAGGATGCGATGGCACCGTTTTTGATGCCGATTCCGTGGATGAAGCCGAGTCCGATATGTCCCGTGTTTTTATGCCGTTCAATCACGGCAAGCTTGAGAATATCCCGCTCGGTATCAACGCCGTTTTTGTGACTCCATTTAATTTCGCATATTTTTTCTTCGGTCAGCAGCTGCCCCGGAATGATCTCGATCACGCGGCAGCGATCGCTCTTCTCCTCAATGTGAAAATCCGACGCTTCAAGTGCCTTTAGATGGAAGGAGTTGTGCACCGTATCGTGCAGACGGGGATCAATTTCGGGGGCTGCAAAGGGTAACATTCGCTTGCCGTAAACGACCTTTTCACCGCTTTTGTATACGTCCGCAATATCAACCGTATCCAGATCGTTCAGTACAAGCATATCCGCGCGGTAGCCGGGGGCGATCGCACCGAGATGACGAAGTCCAAAGTATTCGGCGGCTTGCAGGGTTGCCATTCTGATGGCCGTAATTGCCGATTTTCCGTTTTTGACTGCAAGACGGATAATGTGATCGATATGTCCATCCCGCATCAGGTCTGCGGGGTGACGGTCGTCGGTCACAAGCAGACATCTGTGGCAGTAGGGAGGCTCAAAGAGCGGTAAAAGACCGGAAAGATTTCGTGCCGCAGTTCCTTCGCGAATCATGACCCATTGGCCGCGTCGGATCTTTTCGATCGCTTCTTCTGCATTTGAGCACTCGTGATCACTCGTGATGCCGGCCGAAACATATTTATCCAGCGCTTTCCCGGACAGAAGCGGTGCGTGTCCGTCAAGGCGCCTTCCGTGTCGCTCGGCATCTGCAATTTTGGCATAAACCGAAGGATCATCATAGAGAACGCCGGGATAATTCATCATTTCGGCAAGCCCAACGACCCTTTTGCTTTCATAAAACGGACGGATATCGTCTGCTTCGAGAATTGCCCCCGATTCATCAAGAGGTGACGCAGGAACACAGGAGGGAAGGGTGAAATAGACAGAGAGGGGGATCCCCTCGCTTGCTTCTATCATATACTTGATTCCATCCGTACCGCAGACGTTTGCAATCTCATGCGGATCGGCAACGATGGCGGTCGTGCCGTGTGGGAGAGAGAGTCTTGCCAACGCAGACGGGGTCAGCATCGTGCTTTCGATATGGATATGGCCGTCAATGAAGCCGGGGCAAATGTATTTGCCCGAAATATCCTCCGACACGTCCGCCTCATCGGGGGAGTATGCGCCTACGCCAATGATTTTATCATCTTCAATCAACACGTTTGTATGCTCAAGCTCAGCAGTAAAAACGTTTACGACCGTACCGCCATATAATAACCGTTTCATAATATTCCCGTCACCTTCCTTATCAGACTGTTTATTTTACCAAGCCGTATCCGCCGGCGTACTTGCTTACTTCGGATGCAACGACGAATACCTTTTTATGGCAGATCGCTCTGATCTCGCGGAGAAGGGTTGGCGTTTCCTTGCGGGAGAGAACGATGAAGATCATATTCATCTTGTCGGTTGAGCCATGCCCCGAGAACACGGTGTATCCCTTTTGCTTTTCCTTCAGATATGTAGTGATGATCTCGGTGCTTTCATCGTTTGCAATCAGCTGAAGGTTAGAGGTGCCGAGTGCAATTTTGCTCTCAAGGGTTGAACCGAGGAAAAGGCCGGCGGCGTATCCAACGCAGTAGAAGAGCAAGAGAAACAGATTATCTCCGAGTGTACCGATAATGGTGGAAATAACAAGTCCCCAGATCGCACATTCAAGAAAGCCGAGTCCGGCAGCTTTGGCGCGCTGTCCTTTGACCATCATGCAGGTTTTGAGCGATTGTATGGTGATTTCGATAATTTTGGCAAAGCAGACGAGCAGACATACGAGAACAGGGGGCAGGGAAGAAAGAAATTCTGACATATTGCGCTCCTTTACATATCCAATATAATTCCCACGGGGCAGTGGTCACTTCCCATGACGTCGGTCAGAATAAAGCTGTCCTTGACACGGGGGAATAGGCGGTCTGATACAACGAAGTAATCAATGCGCCATCCGACGTTCTTCTCGCGGGCCTTCATCATATAGCTCCACCATGAATATTCGATCTTGTCGGGATAAAGTGCGCGGAAGGTGTCGGTAAAGCCGGTGGCGAGCAGTTCGGAAAATTTAGCCCGTTCCTCGTCCGAAAATCCTGCGCTGTGCCGATTGCTTTTGGGGTTTTTGAGGTCAATTTCCTCATGCGCAACGTTGAGGTCACCGCAGTAAATGACCGGTTTTTCTCGGTCAAGTGCGGCAATATAGGCGCGGAGCGCATCCTCCCAGGTCATGCGGTAATCGAGCCGTGCAAGCTCGCGCTGGGCGTTGGGGGTATAAACGCAGAGCAGATAAAAGTCGGTATATTCAAGCGTAATGGCACGGCCTTCGGTGTCATGCTCGGGAATCCCGAGCCCGTACCGAACCGAAATTGGTTCCTTGCGGGCAAAAATCGCCGTTCCCGAATACCCCTTTTTCTCGGCACTGTACCAATACTGAAAATATCCG
>JAZNCR010000152.1:0-2765 GCA_045587605.1 Eubacteriales bacterium | reverse complement strand
CTTGCCAAGTGCCTGCCGATGATTATCGTCAATCCGATTCCCGGCCAGGAGGACCGCAATACCGAATTCCTGCTCAATCAGGGGGCGGCAATTTTGGCGAGCGAAACCTATCCCCTCGATGAGGCGGTATGGGTGCTTTTGTCCTCGCCCGAGCGTATGCACACGATGCGGACTGCCATTGAGCAGATCCGTCATCCCTTCGCAACCGAGGACATCGGTCGTTTTGTGATCGAAATCGGGACGGCAAACGAGCAGATCAAGCTGACAAAAACAAAAGAGGAAAATCAATTCCATCACTAAAATAAACGAAGAAAAGAGGAATATATCGATGGAAACCAGACGTTATCGGAATACGGAGCTGCAGGTCTCCCTGCTCGGTCTCGGTGCTATGCGCCTGCCCAGACTTGATCCCGAAAAGCCGGAGATTGACGATGTCCGCGCCGGGGAAATGCTCAATTATGCGCTGGATCACGGTGTCAATTATCTGGATACGGCATATAACTACCACGGAGGGGATTCGGAGCGTTTTCTCGGGGACGCGCTTGCGGGAAGAGACCGCGCAAGCTATTTTTTAGCAACCAAAATGCCGATTTGGGCGGCCAAAACACCGGACGACGTAGAGCGGATTTTTGCCGAGCAGCTTGCCCGCCTTCGCACCGATTATATTGATTTTTATCTTCTCCATTCACAGAATGCCGAGAACTTTGCCAAATGCCGGGAATTCGGCGTTTACGAATTTCTCTCGAAAAAGAAGGAGGAAGGGAAGATCCGTTATCTCGGCTTCTCCTTCCACGATTCGCCCGAGGTGCTCGAGGAGATCGCCGATACATATCCTTGGGACTTTGCACAGATTCAGCTCAATTATGCCGACTGGGAGCTCCAGAATGCCCGCCGTCAGTATGAGATCCTGGCCGAGCGCGACATTCCTTGTATTGTGATGGAGCCCGTGCGCGGTGGTGCGCTGGCTGACGTTTGCCCGAGCGCGAACGAGCTTTTCCGTGCGGCAAGACCGAACGCCTCGATCGCCAGCTGGGCGATCCGTTACGCGGCGTCGAAGCCGAACGTGCTGACGGTGCTCAGCGGTATGTCGAATATGGAGCAGCTTACCGACAACATCGCGACCATGACCGATTTCGAGCCCCTGACCGCCGAGGAGGAGGAAATTTGCTATCGTGCTGCCCACGAATGGCGCATGAAGGACGTCATTCCCTGCACCGGATGCCGCTATTGCATGGATTGTCCCGCCGGTGTGGACATTCCCGGGATGTTTACGCTCTATAATGACTTTGCCATGAACAAAAATCGCGGCAAATACATCCGTGCACTCACCGAGACAGAGCCTGCCGCACGGGCGCACAACTGCGTGGGCTGCGGCGCGTGTGCCGTGCATTGCCCGCAGCATATTGCCATTCCCGAAAAAATGGCTGAGCTTGCGCGGCTGGAGGAGAAATTTATCAAGTGACCCATGAAGAAATCGATCATTTTTGACTTCAACGGCACCATGCTTCTCGACACGCCCCTGCATAAGCGCGCACATAACGCTCTTTTGTCGGTGCGCATCGGCCGTCCGTTGACCGAAGAGGATTTTGAACGGCATATTATCGGGCAGGACAACGCCAATATTTTCACTTATTTCCTCGGATCGCTCACGCGCGAGCAGATTTACACGCTGGCGGAGGAAAAGGAAGCCGAATACCGCAGACAATGCCTGCTTGCACCCGAGATATTTCATCTGACCGACGGGCTTGTCGAGTTTCTTGATTATCTCGCGGATGCAGGCTTTACCATGGCCATTGCGACAGGTTCTCCGCGCTCCAATCTGGATTTTTATATGGAGCAGTTTAACCTTTCCCGCTGGTTTTCGGAGGATCGGATCATCTATGACGATGGAAGCTTTCGCGGTAAGCCGTTCCCCGACATTTATCAGCTGACGATGGAGCGGCTTGGTGTCAGCGCCGATTCTTGCATTGTCTTTGAAGACTCGCTGCCCGGGGTCGCATCGGCACACGCGGCGGGGGTTGAGACGGTGATCGCCGTCTATGGTGATGTAAACACGAAACGCTATGACGAGGTGGGCGGTGTCACGCGCGTGATCACCGATTTCCGCGACTATCGCACACTCCCCTTGGCATAAATGCCAACCGATAAAAAAGGAACTCCCCGGGAAGGGGTACCTGCGATAAAGCAGGTTTTACCTGCCGTAACCTTGTAGGGCGGTGCCTTGGTGCCGCCGTTACAAACGGAACAAATGATATAAAACGGCGGGAGCAAGCCCCCGCCCTACGACAAAAGGAGTACGGATATTTATGTTCGTACTCCTTTTACTTTAAATGTGCTATCGGGCGGTGATGAGCCTCGCTTGTGTAAAGGGAGGTGGCTCGCGTAGCGAGACGGAGGGATTGTAAAAGCAAAATCCCTTCGTAAAAACAATCCCTCAGTCAGCTTCGCTGACAGCTCCCTTTACACAAGGGAGCCTTTCTTTATGTTCATCTATAACTTGTCAATTTTCCTGACAAGCACTGCTTTTGTGGACAAAAAAGCGAAGCCCCGCACGAGGCGGGGCGAGGATCAATCATTTGGCGTATTGATTTAATCTTTCAACAATGGAAACGAAACGAGGATCTTGACGGATACAGTCATAGCGGCCGTGCTGTAAACGATCCAGCATATAGTAGCAATCTGTATGTTCGGTGAGTTCGTGGAAATCTTTGCTTTTTTCAGGATAAACCTGAGTATCAACCAGGAATGATGTGAAATGTTTGCCG
>JAZNCR010000151.1:0-6400 GCA_045587605.1 Eubacteriales bacterium | reverse complement strand
GGTATCCGTCTCCCTCGGTCTCCGTCCGAATGCGTGAGGGAACGACACGGCCTCCCCCGCCGAAGCGGGAATCGTCGGTCGAGAAAACCGGCGTGTAATAGGGTGCGCCGTCCGCGATGAAGAGCGAATAGTCCTGCCGCTCGACCGGTCCGAAGTTGAGCACGGCAACCAGCTCACCGCCCCGTCGGTCAAATCGCCTGAAGCTGATGACGTTGTTGTCGCGGTCGTCGGGATTGATCCAGCGGAAGCCGTCCCAGCTGTCATCAATCTCCCAGAGCGCGGGCGTTTCGAGATAAAACCGATTGAGTGCTGCCGTGAAATACTGCGTTTTACGGTGCATCTCGTAATCGGTCATAAACCATTCCAGCTGATTTTCGTAGTCCCATTCTCTGAATTGCCCGTATTCGCTGCCCATAAAGGTCATTTTCTTTCCGGGATGGGTCATCTGGAAGGTGAAGAAGGTGCGGAGCGCGGCAAATTTCTCTTCGTATGCGCCGAACATTTTGTCAAGCAGAGACTTCTTGCCATGCACCACCTCATCGTGCGACACGGGAAGAATATAGTTTTCGTTGAACGCGTACATCATGGAGAAGGTCAGCTTCTCATGCTTATACCGGCGATAGATGGGATCGGTACTGACGTAATCGTAAATGTCATTTGCCCACCCCATGTTCCACTTGAAGTTGAAGCCAAGCCCGCCTGCGGAAACGGGGTGTGTTACCTTGCCCCACGCGGTTGACTCCTCCGCAATCATCAGAACGTCGGGAAATTCGGCAAACACCGTGCTGTTCAGCTTCTTGAAAAAGGCAACCGCCTCCAGATTCTGATTGCCGCCGTATGCATTGGGCACCCACTCTCCGGGGCGGCGGTCATAGTCCAAATAGAGCATGGAGGCAACCGCATCGGTACGCAGTCCGTCGGCGTGGAATTCGCGAAGCCAATAAAGCGCGCAGGAAACGAGAAAGCTCTGCACCTCGTTGCGCCCCACGTCGAAATAGCGGGTTCCCCACCCTTCGTTCTCCATCCGATCCCGTCCTTGATATTCGTACATCGGATAACCGTCGAAGGCATACAAGCCGTGTTCGTCCTTCGGGAAATGGGCGGGGACCCAGACAAGGATGACGCCGATATTATTTTGATGCAAACGGTCAATCAGATAGCGCAGGTCGTCGGGCGAGCCGAAGCGGGAGGTCGGCGCAAAATAACCGCAGCACTGGTAGCCCCACGATCCGTCATAGGGATATTCGGCAATCGGCATGAACTCGACGTGCGTATAATGCATCTGCCGCAGATAAGGCACGAGCTCGTCGGCAATCTCGCGGTAGTTGAGGTAAGCGTCGCCGTTGTCGCGGGTCGACTGTCCGCCTCTTGTCATCCATGAGCCGAGATGCATCTCGTAAATATGCATCGGCGCGGGATAGAAGCTGTCGGGCGAGGAAAACGGCCCTCTCCGACACTGCATCCACGCCGAATCCTGCCAGGGATAAGGCGCATCGCTCGGGATCACCGACGCGGTCTGCATCCCCCATTCTCCCTGCCGTGCGTACGGGTCGGCCTTCAGATGCGTTCCCGCGGACGAGATCACGCGGTACTTATAGCGAGCCCCGCAGAGCGGGACATCAGAGAGAAGAACCGCTTCCCACACACCGCCGTCGGTAATCCGCGTCATCGGCAGAGCGCCCCAGCCGTTAAAATCTCCCGCGACCTCCACCGCATCGGCACGGTAGGCCCAAACGCGGAAGGTATAGCGCCAACCGCCGTCTGTCTCGGCAGCGTGCACACCCATATATTCGTATGCGCGGTAGTTAGTTCCCTGATGGAAATAATACGCCGCCGCATCCTCAGCCCGGTCATTTTTTATCTCAAGGTCGTTTTTCCGCATCCGCAACACGTCCTTTCCTACACACGGTAACAAAATATTTTATGCACCCAAGGGGCAGATCATGCACATCTATCCGCCAAATTCAACCGCAGAAAATCGTTCGTTTTGCAGGCGAAAGAGCGAAGCGTTAGTGACAATGTGCAAAACAATTTCTATACGTATAAAACATTTTTTGTATAAAACCATTATAACACATTTTCATTTATTTCGCAAGGTCTTTTTCCGAAACTTGCCTATTTTTTTGTTTTTTCGCCGCCCGGTGCACACGGTGAATCTTTTTCTATTCTTCCCCTACACGGCATATCCTAATCGTTTTTTGAAAAATGGCCGTATAGAAAAAACGTCGGGGGAAGCACACGCGTTATGTGTCCACCGACGCTTTCTCCTCACACGCGCCCCACAATTTCCTCACGGAGACGAGCGATAATTTTCTTCTCGAGGCGGGAGATGTAGGACTGCGAAATTCCCATCCTGTCGGCAACCTCCTTTTGGGTCAATTCTCTCCCGCCCGACAGTCCATAACGCAGTTCAATAATCTCCCTCTCCCGTACCCCGAGACGGGACACCGCCCGACGGATTGTCTGTCTGTCCTCGTCGGCCTCGATATTCCGGCAGACCGTATCCTCATCCGAGCCGAGAATGTCCGAGAGAAGAAGCTCGTTTCCGTCCCAGTCGATATTCAGCGGCTCGTCAATTGACATTTCACAGCGCTGTCCCGAGGTCTTGCGGATATGCATAAGAATTTCATTCTCGATACAACGCGAGGCATAGGTAGCAAGCTTAATATTTTTGTCGGCACGGAAGGTATTAATTGCCTTGATCAGCCCGATCGTGCCGATCGAAACGAGATCCTCAATGCCGATGCCCGTGCTCTCAAATTTCTTGGCAATATATACAACCAGGCGCAGATTATGCTCAACCAGCATCGCCCTGCATCCTTCATCCTCGGCATCAGCCAGGCGCGAAATCGCATTTGCTTCGTCGGTCGGAGAAAGGGGGGCAGGAAGTACGTCTGCCCCGTTGATATAATAAACGCCTCGTGCGTCCGGCAAAAAAATATGCATGGCACGGGAGAGAATATCCCTTGTTCGATTCAATATCGTTTGCATTTTCATCTCTTCTTTCCTATATGTATGGGTATACTGAAATCCTCCGTCAAAAAGGAAGCAGGAATCACGGCTTCATATCCCCCCTCCGGTCTGCCCGCGCACGGGCAAAGCAAAGCGGAAATCTCCTCCCCCTCCACCCGCACGGAATCGGGGCGAAGGGCAATGCGCATCCCTCTTCCCTCTACTGTCTCCGTCCCCGGCAGCAAACAAATCCGTCGGCGCTGCTCGGGCGGAAGATCGCTCAGTGCCGCAAGGCTTTGCGCCAGAAGAGCCGCACAGAGTTCTTCATTGAGCAAAAGGGAAAGTCGGTCAGGCGCAACGAAAATCACCCCTCTTCCCGATACGGGATCACGCAGAAGATTCCCACTGTCAACGAGCGCCTCAAGCGTAAGCTCCCGCGCATCCATGCGAACCGTCACCGATGCGCGCGGAACAACCGCCCGCCGCCGCAGCCGCGTACAGAGGAAGGTGATTCCGCTCCCCGCCAATGCCAGAAAAAGAAATCCGCCGCTTCCGTCCGATGCAGAATCGTGCAGGCCGCGAAAAAGATTGCTCAAAGCCGTCATCGTTCCGCCGAGCAAAAGGGAAACCAGAAAAAAACTGCCAACCGTCATCAAAAACCGGGGAAAGGACGATTTGCCAAAGGTGAGTGCAACCATTCCGCCCGCCACGAGCAGATCAAGACAGAGTCCCCTCAAGCCCGAGAGATTCGTAATCAGTGCCACCACCGACCATATCCCCCCAAGCGCCGCGGCGGCACATATTCTCCTCGCCTGAACAGGACGGTCAAGCATACGGCCGGCCAGGCTGAGCGACAAGAGATCCATGCTGAAATCGATCAGCCAAAGCACGTCGGCATACACCACAAGCAAGCTCCCCACCACCTTTGTCCTTATTATAATCCACACCTCCCGCGGATTTTGTCAAACGGAGAAAGCATGGCAAATTTCTTTTGGGAACGGCGATCACAGAATGGCACGCATACTTGCGCAAAGCAAAAGGAGGGTGGTGCCCCAAACGGCGCGTCCCCCCCCTTGATCAGTCGTTCTGCTTTTTCTCTGACGCTTCGGCAATCTTTTTTCGCGTATCCTCGTTGAGGACTGCACGCAGCCGATCGGTATAGGGGGAGAATGCGGCTTCCTCCGCTCCATAGGTCAGTTGAAGATCATATTCAAGCGGGAGCCAGGTTGCAATATCCGACTCGTTATGTGCGTGAAGTGCCTCAAGCTTATCCAGTGCCAGGCAAAGACGCGCCTCGGGCGAGGTCTGCGCCTCATATTCGTCAAACAGCGCGTGCAGACGGCCGCGTGCAGGCTCGGGGAGCGTATTGACCAGGGCGTCAATGGCTCTGTCCTCGGTCTCCTCCTGCGCCTCCGTCTTTACGAATGCGGGAATGTCCCCCGTGACTGCTTCACCGAGGTCGTGGATTGCCGCAAAGGTAAGCAGCTTCCCCAGGTCGATCCCGGGAAACTCCTCCGCGCACAAATAGGCCATCAACACCAACCGCCAACTGTGATCGGCCACGCTCTCCCGTCGGTCGGATGCCGTGTAGCAATGCCGCGGAACGGTACGAAGCCGTCCTGCCACGGTCAAAAAATCAAGTAATTGCTTCGGCTGCATATTCGTCACTTCCTTTTATACAATCAAATTTACCGCACCGGGGACTGCATGAATTTCCACGTCAGCCCCCCCTTTTTCGTACTCACCGTCAAGCGAGAACGGGATCGACTCATCGGCGAAAAACGAAACCGACTCGGCGCGTGTCAGGATGATTTCGGATATTCCCGTATATTCCCGTGCAGTCAGGGCAAGCAAAATCCGATGCAGCTCGGGCAGGCTCTTCGGCATACGGATCAGAAGCAATTCAAGCAGCCCATCCGACAGATCCACAAGGGACGAGTCAAGCTTGACCATGCCACCGATCGAGGTGGAATTGCTGACTGCGCCAAAAATGAATTCTCCCTCATAAACACGCCCGTCTCCCGTTTCGGCACGAAGATCAATCGGGCGAAGTGAAGGCAAATCCTTGATTCCCTCAAGAATATACGCAAGATGCCCGATTGCATTTTTTGTCGTCTGCGGAGCCGTATACGAGCTTGACGTAAAGGCGCCAAAGGATGCAATATAAGTAAAATACCGTTTTCCGCAAAAGCAGCCTACGTCAATCGGGCGTATTTTTCCCCACAAATGTGCGCGGACAAGAGAGGGAATATCCCCCGACAATCCAAGCGTAGCAGCAAAATCATTCGTGCTTCCCGCCGGAATATATCCCAAGGGGACCTTCACGCCGCCGCAGAGCATACCGTTGATCACTTCATTGAGCGTACCGTCTCCGCCGCAGCAAACAATTCTGTCATACGCCCCGCCGAGCTGCCGTGCGATCTCAGCCGCTTCTCCGCGGGCCGCCGTGGTGTACACCGTAACGCGGTATCCGTCAGCGCAGAGCGGCGCGAGCAAATCGTAAAGCCCGTTCTTTGCCCGCATTTTCCCGGACGTGGGATTGACGATCAGCAATAACGAAGGACTGTCACAGGACAACATAACACTTACCTCGCACAAAATATATTCTTACAAAAGCAGTATATCATATTTTTGTGAACAGAAAAAGAAAACTCTGTCGGCTCTTCAATGGTTTTTTGTAAAGATTTTCCGCACACTTGTCAGCAAAGTACACCTTTGTTGCAGCCCGATAAAGGCTTGCCCTCTGAGGGTGGGCGCAAACGCCGCAGGCCACTTCACGGCTTACGCCGTGCCACCTCTCCCAAAGGGCGAGGCTTATCCCGTGATGCGCTTGCGCTTCGTATGGCAAGAAAGATATACCTTTCTTGCCATACGAAACAAATTGCGGAAAGCCTTTCTCTCGCTGGAGAAGGCCAGGCATGAATACATCACTCAACTGCAAACCTTGCGCTAAAGCGAAACGCAAAGCACCAAGGCTCCCTCCGAGAGGGAGCTGTCGCCGGAGGCGACTGAAGGAGTGCAGCGTGCACAAACACATTTGCTGACAATTCTCTCGTCAGCAAAACCGTACACTTCCGCGGGCTCCTTCCGTCTCGCTACGCGAGCCACCTCCCTCCCGGAGGGAGGCTTGGCATATGCGGTTTCTTTACCTATGGAAACTAAAGTATACCTTTGTGCAAACTGCAAACCTTTGTCTTATTCAAGCCTCGCCTTGTGTAAAGGGAGGTGGCACGGCGCAAGCCGTGACGGAAGGATTGTTACCGACCTAATACAGCGCTGTAACGTAAAAATTATGTGCACTGCTAACCGTTTCGTTTACAATCCCTCAGTCACCTGCGGTGACAGCTCCCTTTACACAAGGGAGCCTTGGTGCTTTGCGTTTCGCTTTAGCGCAAGATTTGCAGTTGAGTGATGTATCCATGCCCAGTCTTCTCAAACGGGAGAAAGG
>JAZNCR010000150.1:0-2736 GCA_045587605.1 Eubacteriales bacterium | reverse complement strand
CAACATACCTAATTCCACACGGCATCTTACCGCACGGTAGCGGGCGACCAATGGTCGCCCCTACGGCAGAGGCTTTGCTTCTCTTGTAGGGGGCGACGTCCTCGGCGACCCGTGCCCAAACAAAAAGCACCGCAAGCTGATGCTGCGGTGCATGGTTAGCTGTAATTTTTGCGCTCAAAACAAACGAAATCGAGGGCGCAGGCGGAAGAGATAAAACGAGATCATACGGGAGAGGGCAACGTCGTAGAGAACAAACACCGCATTGGCGAGAGCGAATACGGACAGGGTGAGCGCAAGCCCCGTGTCGGGCAGACCGAGGACCCATATGCTGAGCACACACAGAAGAATCAACGCCGCATTAAAGAAGGAAAGCTTCAGTATCCACGCAATCAGAGCGCGGCGGCGCTCGAAGCGTGCTTTCATCATCGGATAAAGACCGGCGAACAGCAGATAAAGCAGGGCGGGGAACTTGACGGGAAGAAGCAGAAGCGAGAGAAGGGAGGTCGCGCCCCAGACCGCCCACGGGAACAGCCCTCCAACCTCGATCACGGCCAAAACGGTGAGCAGTGAAGCCAGAGCCGCCGCCGACAGATCAAGCACCTCGATCAAAGCACCGAACCACAGAAGCACCACGCCGAGCGCCGTGAGGAGAGCCCCAAGCGATAGTCGGCGCGTCCGCAGGGAAACACGATTTTTTTCTTTTCGCATTCGGACACCTCAACGTCAGCAGGGAAGAAGATTGCCGCCCATGCATTCACAGCAGCAGTCGGCGCAGAGCAGACCCGTGCAGAGATCACAGCCCGAGCAGGCGGCACCGTTCGTGCCCCCCGTATAGGGGCGGCCGAAGCCCTGCGTGCGCTGACGGAGCTGATCGCGTGCCTGCGCGTATTCGTAATTGGCGGGGTCAAGCGTGCAGGCGGTGTCAAAGGACTGCTGTGCGTCAAAGGTCCAGCCGCGGCGCAGCTGAACGCAGCCCTGAAGGAAATGCCATTCGGCCGAGCGGTCGGAGACGGGGACTGTCTGCAGGATGCGTGCCGCCTCAAGGATACTGCCTTGATTGATGAGGATGCGCACCCGCGCGTAGGTCGCCGCGTCAGCCCCGGCGTAGCCCCCATAGCCGCCGTTGGCCGAGCCCGCACCGCCGGTGCCCGAGCCGGACTCGCGCATTCGCTGGATCTCGTCGTATGCGGCGTTGACCTCTTTCATTTTTTCCTCGGCAACGTCGGCAAGATCGCTGTCGCGGTATTTGTCGGGGTGATATTTCCGCGCCAGATTGCGGTAGGCGCGCTTGATTTCTTCGTCGGATGCATCTCGGCTCACGCCAAGCGTCTTATAAGGATCGGTCATGATTCTCTCCGTTTAATTGATATGGTCATTTCTTTGCCTGCTGTTTTTCGTCGGGGAAGAGTACGGCGCGCGCGGCGCGCGGCATACCAAGATAAAGCACGTTGCGCAGGATGCCTGCGTTGTCGGGATTTGCGTCGAGCGGAAGCAGATCCATTGCGGCCTCTACCCGCATCAGCTCTGCCGTCAGTGCGTCGGCATAGGTTTGCCGGGTCCTGTCGTCGATCGGCTCACCTGCGTGGCGGGCTGCCGAGAAGGGATTGTAGCGGCCGAGCCGACAGTCGTCGGCATAATCGTCAAGTGCATCGAGCACGTAGAGCCAGCGGCCGAGATGATGACCGAGCTCGCCTGCAGTCCTCGCCGTGTCACCCGAGAGCCCCGACGAGGCGAGCGTGCGCATCAGCGCACCGAACGCGTCGGCCGGCTGATCGACCGACGGCGTGTTCGCCGCCTCCAGCGCGTGAAGCGCATCGAGCGCCTCACCAATTTTTTCGTCAAGCACAGGTTCGTCCGCCCGCCGCCGCATCGCGGCAAGAAAGGGGAGCGCAAGCCGTGCCCGTGTTCTTCGCCAGCCCGACTCATCGGCAACGTCGTCACAGAGCTTGTGGTAGCCAAGCAGAGCGGCCGCCCGCGCGCAGTAGTCAAGTGCCTCGTTCGGGTCTGCTACCGAACGGAGCTTCATCGGATGGGCAAGACAGCGGCGCGCCGTGAAGGTCGGGCTCTCGCCGGTTGCCGCCATGCGGATGAGCGCAAGATAGGCAAAATCGTAACTGAGGGTCAGGCGGGAGATGCAGCCCGTACAGCGGCCCATCGCACGGCAAAGACCGCAGTACACACCGCGGTAGTAAGCGTCCTCACGCACCTTCAGCTCGGGCGCATGGGGCTTGATGTAACCGAACAAAGCTGTCACTCTCCCCCGAAAAATATTCATGACCATGATACCCGATATTGCCGACGAATACAACAAACGAATTGTAAATATTTTAATCTTTTCGGTAAAAACCCTCTTTTTTTTCCAATTTGCCGTGTGCGCAGAAAAAAGCCGAAAAAATTTCAAAAAGCACTTGACAAAAGAATACGGACGTGATATAATATCTGACGTTGACGCTGCTATGGCTCAGTTGGTAGAGCACATCCTTGGTAAGGATGAGGTCATCAGTTCGACTCTGATTAGCAGCTCCAGGAAAGCATCGGGAATACCCGGTGCTTTTCCTGTTTTTGCGGGAAAATGACGAAAGTCCGCACCCTTTATCAACAAAAGGGTGCGGACTTTGGATTTATTTTAGATTACAGAAAGGTTTTGTAGTCCTCGAGATTTTTGCGCAGAAGGGCCGGGGTGTCAAGTCCGTAGGGGCAGAGCGATTTGCAGTGTCCGCAGTCGAGGCAGTCCTC
>JAZNCR010000149.1:0-3133 GCA_045587605.1 Eubacteriales bacterium | reverse complement strand
ACCTTGCCGTCCTCTTTATACTCGATAACCTTGGTATCCAGCAGGATGGTTTTTTTCTCCCAATCGATCCTTGACCACCGAGCCCCCAAGGCTTCGCTTCGGCGCAACCCCAAGCCACCTGCCATCATGACTGCCGGATAGATAACGTCCCCGCGGAGGAGGCCGAGCATAGCTATCAGCTCATCCTCCGAATAGTTTTCACCGGTGAATTTGTTTTTCTTCGGTCGATCGATGCGGTCGAAGGGATTGGCATCGATCAGCTCATCCTTGAAGGCTTTTTTGAAGGCACTGTGCAGGATGGTATGATAGTGGATGACGGTGTTGGCAACAACACCCGATTCGAACATCCAGTCATAAAAATCCTCGATGTCCTTTGAGGTAATATTACCCACCGTCAAATCTCCGTGCTCAGTAAAATACCGCCGAATTCTACCGTAGATCATTCCGTGGTAGCTTTCGGCGGTACTCTTTTGAATATTCTTTTCAACCCTCTTGTAGTAGGCACACATATACTCGAAGATCGGAATATCCGAAGCGGGTTTGGCGTTTCGGGCAATTTGCTCGGCGTAATCCTGTTCAAAGGCTTTTACAACCTCTCGAAAGACTTTGTTCGCCTTGGATTTGTTTGTGCCTTCGGGCAAACCGAGGGCGCGCCATACAGGCTTTGTCTTGCCGTTCTCCTTGACTTGAATCACGGCATAGAGACGGCCCTTCTTAGCCTGTATGCTGGCGGCAAGGGTAGTTCTGGCATCCATGTTTTATATCACTCCTTTTTTTGTTTTGCCAACACGTACAATATCACAACTCGGTTTGAAAGTCCAGACATTATCGGAAGTTTTCTCAACAAAATATACCTTGGGGTTCGAACCTGAGGAACCCTTTTGCAGCAGATAATCAATCAGCTGTGATTTGGCAATGCGGTTCTCTCTGCCGACCTTCACCGCCAGGAGAGATTTCTCTTTGATCAGCTTGTAAACGGTCTTCATACTGACTCTCAGTATCTCGGCAACCTCCGCGGCAGTCAAAGCCGCAGGATAACAACGCAGTTCTCTTTCATGCTCTTTTTTTGTCATAGGCAAATCCTTTCTCCTACATCTTCATGGTAGGCTCATCGTTTTCTTCTGTGGCGACATCCTCGGTATCTTCGACCGCGGCGGCAATAACACCAATAGCAAGACCGAGGGCGGTACCGAACTTGGACGCGTTTTCCTCTGCTTCCATGCGTTTTCGGCGTTCCTCCGGATCTTCATGGGCGCTGTCGATTATACGACCAGTTTCCAGAACACCACGCAAACAAGCACCGACAACGCTACGGCCGATACCGCTGTGGCGATGATGATTTTTATGATCCTTCGCCGCAGGTTCTTGATCGTACTGTTCAGCTCCTCGGTACTCTTGGAAAGGGTTTCGGAGCAGTTCGAAATAAACTTCTCTTGATTCTTCCCAGCCTGTTCTACCATACTCTGCAGCCGATTCACCGTATCCGCATTGCTGTTCGTCAACGCCCGAACCGTCTTCTCCATATAATCTGCTTCGATCTCCTGTATCCTGTCGCAATGCGCCTTCAGCTCCCTCCATGTCGCCAGCTCTTCGATCAGCTGATAGAGCTTCGGTTGAAACTCCACGGCTTCCGCAAGCAGCTTGCTCTCCCGCTTGCGCTGTTCGATCGGGATTGCGAACACCTGCGGCTGATACGGGATCTGCTCCAGCTCGGACAGCGTTCGTGCATTTTTCTTCTTCAGCAGATCCATAGCGGTATTCTGCTGTGTGTTGTTTTCGAATGGTAAACTCATACTCTAATGTTCCTTTCAAATATTTTTTATCGTGCAGCCGTATATCCCTGCACTTCATTCCATTGGGACAAGTGAACGTAATATATTTTCTTTCATCTGTCCACGTGATTTGATAACCGAGACGATTCATTTCTCTGACAAAGTCATCTCGGCTGCCGCTTCGATTCATCACAAAATCCATATCGGCGATCAATTGAAATTTCCAGCTCTCGCCCTTGGTTGCGGCTCGATACTCTCGGCTTGAGATTTTTGCGCCGTCTTTTTCGTACGGTCTCAAAACACTCAGCCCGTATTCGGTGCAGATAGCGTCGCTGAGCATTCGCAGCTTGGTCAGCGTCCCGGGATTTTGTCGGAGCTTTTTTCCGTTTTCATAATGCACGGAGTTGATCACAAAATGATTATGCAGATGCTCGGCATCGGTATGGGTTGTCACCAAAACCTCATGGCCCGCCCACGCCTTTGCCGCAAGCTCCAGGCCGATCCGGTGAACCTGTTCGGCCGTTACCTTTTCGGTTGGCGAAAACGATTGCACATAGTGATAAAACGTCATCTCGCCTGCCTTTTCATGGGCGGTCTTCGTTGTCATAAATTCCATGAAGGCATTCTCACCGTTGCAGTTCACACCGCCCACAAGCCTGCGGCCGCTATCCTCATCCGCAACCTTTTTTTGTTGCAAACAATATGCTATCACCCCTTTCATCGCGCTGATGCTTTGATTGGATTCGGGAATAAAACTGACGGTTGCCATTATCCTTTCCTCGCAATCGCTAACAGTTGTTCGTAGATTTTCTTTTGCTCGTCTACCACATCCTGAAAATCATATGCTTGAAATACCCCCGTATGGATCTTGGCTGCGATTTGATTCAGGTTGTTGCCGATGCGCTTCAGCTCGATCAGCAAGGGCTTTACATCCTCCGCAACGTTGATCGGTGTTTCGAGAGAAAGCAAAACGAGATAGTCGGTAAGACTTCGCTTGGCTCGTTTTGCATTTCGCTCGATGCGTTCCTTTTCGGCCTTGGTAAGCCGTATTGTCAGCGTATGATCGCGACGTCTGTTTTCGCTCATTCATTCACTCTCCATTCTGAATATGATAGTGGGTTCGGGCTACCGCCCGTCATTCATGCGTTTTGGCGGACAGCCAAGCGCTCTGCTTGCCCCAGACTAAAGTCTGGGAAAACGGAATCCTGCGTTTCTGCGCGTGTTCCTTCCTTCGCTTTTTCCTGCGGCAGGGGCGTTGTGTTTTTATTCTCAATCGTTTGCAAAAGGCCTGCAGGGACGCAAGGAACGCAAGGGTCGCAAGATGTGTTACTGCCGTTTTCTGCGTCACTTACGGCACTTGC